>DATBGR010000345.1:0-28502 GCA_036557905.1 Nitrososphaeraceae archaeon
GGTTGGATTGTTCGATAGTTAGTAATTGAATATTGAAGCTTTCTCGATCTTTGATATTACCATAAATGATAGGACACTTCAAACTAAGAGCTAAGACTGCAAGTAACAGGAGAATTATAATTAATACTGAACTAACAACTATCTATCAATCTTTTCTTGTCAATTAGACTCCCTGCATTTCCGACATCGGAGTAACAGAAATTTATGATTTTGTAGCTGATCCACCTTTTAATTGCACCACAACATTATATGCCGCAGTCAAATTATAGGTAGGATAATAAAGGTAAAGATATAGAAGATAATACCCCGAACTAGCTGTGTGTGGCATAACAAAGTTGCCAGAACCTCCAGTGTAATTTCCTAGGTTGATTGGAGTTCCGAATTGTATATCGCTCTCAGGATCAACATCTGAGAGATCTGAGACATCCGTGTGAGGCGGGGGAAAGGTAGAAGTTATCGGAACTAGTTTTACAGCCGCTTTACTGTACATTATGTCTGCGTCGCTGCTCGAATCGATAATGAACTTCTCACCGGTCACAAAGGTTGAATTTGCTGTAGATAATTCATAATCTGGATTAGATATCGCAAGATTTTGTCGTGTACCTAAATTATTACCTAGAATTATAAATTGTTGATCAAATTGGTCATCTAGTGTTGAATTATTATGGTCAGGTAATATAATGCCTATATCATTTGGAGGGTCTAAAATATTAGTAGTACCTAAGCGCTGCAGTTGAGATACCCTAGAATTATCTCGACTTGATTTAGCATACAAGAATCGGTCATTGAAAAGATGTAAGCTTGGACCCACGACAAGAAGCAATATTAGACACATTGGCATAAACATGACAAGTCCCTTTTTCATTGAAACTAGTGAAATCTACAAGTATATTAGTCTGATCTAATAATGGTGAATAAAGTTATTAAACAAGTACTCACAATCGCTTATCAGTCATTTGTTTATGCTTACTATATCGATTTAAAAGCCAAGAAAATTTTTTTTGACTTAGACCTCTTATTTTAGTAACTACCATTTTTTCTATTTTTACTTTTTGTTAGTAAAACAATCTTTTGGAATTTATTATTGCAAATGCTTTATTTCTACCTACAGATTAATGTCAAGTCTATTTGTATAGTAATAATGATATGAAGCAGTTCATGTAATCTTGAAATACGTTCAATCCGAGGTTAAAATGTGAAATAGATTTTTGAGTATATTCTCAATTCTCTCCGTTGGCTTTCCAGATAGTATTTGTTAGTAGCAAATAACAATAATAACTACAGAGAAAACTCGAGATTATACCAACGGAGAGAAAATGCAAGAAATGTGAATACATGCTATGAGGTTTGGATCTATTGCATCTTGTAGGAAATTCAAAAATGAAAATCCCTAAATTATGATCTGAATTAGAATCTGTGGCATTATTCATTAGGATAGTCTTCTGGTGTAAGTCGATGAATAAAAGATTCAATTAAATATATTGTATAGAGTCGCTTTGAATAGAGTAACTAGTTACATAATATTTGACTTTTTCATTTCAGCGAAAATATAGCTGGCATGTATTCTAAATTATACTAGCTGAAAATAATTGCACAAGACGCAAACTCGGTGAGAATAATAGAGGGAATTTCTTGAGGTAGGGATAATCTATTTGGAGTAGCATGGTATAAGCTAAACGCTTTATAATCAATAAATTAGATATATTTCTGCTAATGGTAATGAGCACTTATACCCAAGAGAATCTAACTCCCCTTGGGCCCAAATCAACCTTTTCCAGTCAGGCCCACTATTCCTAGAATTGACAGGGTACACATGCAGCGTTACAAATCCCTTGACCCAGTGACCTACCATGTCGACTTTTGCTAGTCCTTCTTATCTCACATCAACCATTACTCACATTCTTTTTCGAAAAGCTTTCGCAATTGGTCATGACTTTGGTACCAATTCTCAACATTTGCGATGTCAGGATAAGCATCTATTTCTGCTATTGTTATGGCAGTTTGAGTTAGTATCGAACACCTAATCCTATCTTTTGCCTCGGTGAGAGTCATATCTCTTTCCAATCCATGTTGGTCTGCTGCTTGTAGGTATGAGGATATGACTGAAAATAAAATATACTCTGCAGCAGCAATCCATTGGCCTGGCATATCAGGAAATTGCTTTATTATTGTATTTACTATCTCAGTCTGTAACTTTGCATTGCGAATTAGCGTGAGTCTGGCATGTTGATTCAAATTCTTATGACTTCTAGATTCTTCCTTGTCGAGTAATTCCTCAAAATACTCGTAGTCAGAAGGTATTTTATCCGGCGTCATATCATTGACTGTCGCCTCGCCCGACCTTCGAGAAGCCGAAGCTGGCATAGAATGGCTTTGCAACCGAATTTTCTGGCACGTAGTGTTGGTGATTTGATATCTGTTCACCCAAGGGATAGCTCGTTTTGGACGGTGGCCTCAGGGACGTGCCGGATGCAAACCTCGCCCTGAGCCTCATGGCGGCGCACCAGCTTGGCCGGATTTCCACACCACCCAGTACAAGAGTCCAGGATCTCTCCCTTCATCAAGAAGGAATCGGCGTCGAGCACGACATTGTCTCCTGTGCTGACGCCGTAGTGAACTACGGCCAGCGGACCGACTGAGCATCTGTTACCAAGCCGGATATAGTCTGACTTGAACACGCCTTCCTCGAGAGAGTGTGCCTGCAACATACAGCCCTCGTTCAAATTGGCGTAGTCGCCGACCTCGACTAGCGAGCGCTCCGGGATGCCCGCGCCGCCATCGAACAGCTTGGCACCGACCTTCATACCCATGGCGCGCAGCAACATGCCGCGGAACGGGGTGCCGGCGAACATGGCCAAGATCGAGAAAGCAGATAGCTTCCAGTACCTTTCGTGCGACCAGAAATATGGATCGTAGACTGAGACAAGCTGCGGCTTGAGTCGCTTGAAACTCAAGCTCGCACGATCGAGCACGATGAAGAAGGCCATGTTGACGGCGATGATCGCCACGATGGCTGCGAAGAACGCGAAGATGCCGAAACGATCGAAGTTTGCAAATGCGGCTTGCCCCAGCACGAACGTGACAAACATTGCCACACCCTGGCTGGCGAGGTAGATCAAGGCCGTAAAGAAATTGTGCGAGTTCTTCTGGTGCAGCCGGGAGAGACGCGTCTGCTCGTCAAACGACGCGTTGAAGTCGCGATCTCGGTCGACTTTGCGCGGAATCTCAAAGGCCGGTGAGCCAAGCAGCCCAACGTTCTCTCGCACCAGGCCATCGATCGGGACCATGGTCTTGGTGCCCAACAGGACGTTGGTTCCAGTGCGACCATTCGGCGGATAGGAGATGAAGTTGCCCAGAAAGTTGTTGTCGCCTATCTTCACCTCGGCAAGCCTGAACGATGTTGCCGACATTTGCATATTGATCATCTTCAGTCCGTCCGCAATCGTCGTGCCGCTGCCGATATTGCAGAGAAGTGGGTTGTCGTGTCCCTGCTCGGTGCCCATGTTCGAGCCAGTCTGATAGACCTTGTTCAGGTTCCAGCCGACGTAGCGCATGTACGTCGTGATGAATGACGAATCACCGAACAGCGTGACAAAGAATTGCGTGTTGCTGACGCCCCCGGCTATGCTCTGTAGTAGGTAGTGGAAACCGAAATTCGTGTAGGTCTTGCCGGGCCGAAGCAACTTCATGCAGAGACGCGGGATGACATACACGGCCGCCAGGCCAAAGTCGATTGCTGCGAAGAAGAACACCGCAGAGAGGGCGAGCAGCGAGGGAGTAGACATGGAGAAGCCTACGTCCCTGTCGCCAATCGCCGGCGAATACAGATCATAGATGATGTACATGAGGATCACAGCAACAGGCACGGCGATCAAGAGCAGTGTCGCGAGGATGAGCGACACATAGGCGACGCCTCGCAGCGTAGCACCGTTCTTACCCTCGACTGTGCAATAGTCAGAAGACGTCTCGACCGCCGGAGAGCCATGGTAGTGCTTGCCATCCGGCACACGCTGGCCACTCTGCAGCGACGATGCATGACCGAGCTGTGTGTTGTCGCCCATCGCAGTGTCGATATCAAGCACGCTCCTATCGCCGACGAAACTGTTACTACCGATCGTGACCGGGCCCATACGGATAAAGTTTGACTGTGCGCGATAGCCTAGCATGCTCGTTTCGTTGCGAACGATAGTGTTGTCACCTATTGTCATAAGGTCAGTACAGACCGGCGCATGTGAGCACCTGATGATCACATTGCGACCAATCCTGGCGCCCATCATGCGAAGATAGGCATTGTACAGCGGTGTGCCGATAAAGGCAGCCGCAGGCGATGTGCGCATCATAGTCTTGAGAACCCAGAAGCGGAAATATGCAAAGCTCCAAATAGGAATCGATTGTGCCTTGAAGCGGCCGATCAGCAGCCATTTCGCCACGATGGGAAGAGCGAACAGCACAACAAACACTCCTGCGCCGAAGGCGATACTGCGCGCGTAGAGCTCCACCAAGCTGTGGGAGGCAAACGCCCATAGCAACCCACTCCAGAAGAGCCAGAGGTCGAACAACAGAAAGGCCGCGAAGAATCCAATCTGCAGAACACCGCACGTGATGTACGACAGCGTCGACGGAACATGGAAGGGTTCCGGCTTTGTCGGAACGGAACTGTCAATCGACGACGAATCGAGATGATGCGCAAGCCTGGCGATGGTCGGATGCATGTAGATATCGCGCATTGACACGTTTGACATGCCCGGATTCTTGCGAATTGCAGCACAGACTCGCGCCATCAATAGCGAGTTAGCACCTAAATCATCAAAGAAGTGGGCCTCTGTCGACACGTGCTCGGCGCGAATGACCCCGGTGAGCAAAGCATGGAGTGTGCGCTCGCGGTCGGTTTTCGGTGGGACATACCTCTGCGTTGCCACAGAAAAACGCTGCAACTTCGGTTTAGGCAGCCCCTTGTAGTCGGTTTTGTTGCTTAGCGTCATCGGTATGGCGTCGACCTGCTCGAGAAAGGCCGGCACCATGTAGACGGGAAGCTTGCTGCGCAACGCCTGCGAAATCTCGCTAGGCGGCAGCTCAACAACCCCCTGCTTCAGAGCGTAATAGGCGACGATTTCGACGACACCCTCCTCGAGCTCAATTGTCGTTACGGCAGCCTGAGCGACCTGCGGTAGGTCGAGCAGCACCGCTTCGATTTCTTTGAGCTCTATACGATAGCCGCGGATCTTGACCTGCGTGTCGATTCTGCCGCGGTAATCGATCTCGCCATTCTCGTCGATCCGACCAAGATCGCCTGTGCGATAGATTCGGCCGGAGGGATTGTTCTCTAAATGCAGGAAATCATGAATGAACTTCTGTTTCGTCAGGTCATCTCGATTGATGTAACCAAGTGCTAGTCCGATGCCTGCGATACCGATCTCACCGAGCTCGCCAGTCGGAACGGTCTTTTCCTCGTGAGGGTCGAGGATGACAATGGAATAGGTCGGGAGCGGTACGCCAATTGTGACCGGCTTGTCCGGCCGCAGCTCGGTCAATGTAGCCCCCACGGTCGCCTCGGTGGGGCCGTAACCGTTGAGAAAGCGGCGGCCTGGGCGATACCATCGGGTCACGAGATTTTGCGGGCAAGCCTCGCCGCCGACCAGCACGATCCGCAGGTCCGGCACATCCTGCTCGATGGTGGCTAGCAGCGTCGGACAACAAGCCATCACCGTCACACGGCGTTCACGTAGAAAGTCTGCGAGCTCGTTGCCCATCAGGGTTGTGCCGACTGGGCCTGGCACGAGGGTTGCGCCGGCCATCAGCGGCACCCAGATCTCCTCGACTGAGAAATCGAACGCGATCGTCATGCCCTGATAGACACGATCGCCGGGCGCATAGCCATAAAGATCCTTGGTTATGCGCACGTAATTGCAAATGCTTGCGTGCCCGATACTCACGCCCTTGGGATTACCGGTGGTGCCTGATGTGTAAATGATGTAGCAGAGCGGCTCAATAGGCGGCGCAACGCCGGTCAACGGATCGGCCGCCTGTGCATCGATCGCCGGCCTCTCCAAATCGAGAAATAACTTGTCGACCTGGAGGCCGGAGAGGCGCTCAGCAAAATTTGACATTGACACGATAGCGGAAACTTCGGCATCCTCTAGAATGAAGCGTACGCGTTCAATTGGAAAGGCGGCGTCGAGCGGCACATAGGCTGCATTGACTTTCATCACCGCAAGCATTGCCACGTATGTTTCTGGCGATCTATCAAACATCAGTGCAATGCGGTCGCCGGACCTGAATCCGCGTGAAAGCAGATGACGCGCGAGCTGATTTGCACGGTGATTGACATCCCGATAGCTCATAATGATGCCGCTTCCGATGATAGCATCATTCGTAGCAAAACGGACGCAGGCTTCCTCGAGAAGTTGATTGAGCCGCTCGCCAGGAACCCAGCGTAATGCATTGCTCACTTGCTCGCGTACGATACTATTCAACTAATCACAATTGTGGTAGATCGATATTATTGTATTTTATGATACCAAAATCTAGTAGAAGATTCTAATAAGGATAAAATAGGAACAAAGTATTATTTCATATATCATTTAGATCAAGTCTTGTAACTATCATGTGGAACATTGTTCAATAATGTCCCACAATGTGATACCTTAGATCAGTAATTCAATGAACTCATTATTTGCCGGTGTTCCATTCTATGTGAAACAACGATTGTTACTTTAACAAACAATGACGACCGTGACGACGCAGATGTACCCCAGCTCTATTTAACTAAAGCAACACATGAATTCATGCGTCTACTAGGCTTAGAGCGGATTGACCTGCGACCGGACGAGTCTGGTAGTATAGCATTGAAGGTAGACCTTGCCTACTGGCGCATTACGATGCAAACGCAGCCCAATGACATATTACTACAGGAAATTATCAGGTCTGGCTTGGCAAAGCCGCCGATAATCTCGTACTTAAGGCAGAGACATCCCTAACAGGAAGATACTTTGGTAAATGAACAATCCGTCCACTCAGGCTTCAGAAGAAATTATTATGTCCATCGATTGATTTGAGGTCATTAGTTGGACATTGCTAAATACTCATTTGCTAGCGTGTAGAAATGAACTGTCTTTGAACAATAGAGTAAATTGGAATTATAATCTTTGATTAATGACAATTCAGACTTCTACACTAAGGCCAATGAATTGTGTCAATAACAATTCATGAACGACCCGGTCCTGGTGACTGTTCGAAGGTTGGAGCAGAGAGTTGCGAGTTTGCAGAAATCAACTAGATTCTTGATTACATCTACTAGTGTAGTGCATCTCACCCTGACTAACTACTTGTTGATATTTCAAAGATTATTGACTTTATTGCTACTATCTTGGGCCTAGAAGTCATGTCAAATTTGAGTCACAACCCTCAGGCCCCGCATCAATCTTCTTGATTATCTACCGAATGTTGAAGGGATCGGTGGAAAATAGAAAGTTGTATCAGTTGGCAGCCTTGTTCAGATGAAGCATATACAGCTCCAAATGCTCCCATGAAAGGCATTCCCATGCATCGAATCGCTAGTGTATTAGGCAATTTAGATGGAATCCCCAGCTACAACTCGTGGGTTCGAATCCCGCTCCCCGCGCCTTTAGATAAGGATTCTTAGGGTAACCCTAATAGCTAGACAAATTCCTACTCTAACAAGAATATTGTATGATCAAGAGGCATCCATGGTATCTCAATTCGCTGCATTAGCAAAAAATAAACAGATAACAAAATACAACCCCAAACCCTGCTTTAGACAGGCACTTTTGAAATTAGCCAAAATCGATCCTGTTAATGCTAATGTTATTTGCGACTATATCATAGTCGAATGAATTGAGATCGACATCAATGAGTCTACCAAAAACGGGAAAATAAAAACATTGATATGGCTATCAAACTGGTTGGACAACAAACATTTCCATCTAATGACAAAATAAGAGTTACGTGAATATATGATAGCCATTGCATATTGCTCCAGAAGATCCAACCTGCAAATGGAGAGGTTCATACAACGAAAGACAAAGGATTTTGCTAAAATTTTTCAAATGGCTATACAATAGTGAAGAACAGAATGCAAAGGCAAGATTGACCCCACCTTGGTTTGTATATCAGTGGTCTGTCTTTCCAGTTGGTGGATATTAAAAAATAAATACTGTTCAATTTTACGGGATATTCCAGCTTTGATTCCTATTTGTGCCAGTATGTGGAACCTAAGTGTCATATTATATACTCAGAACAATCAGTATACCCTAGATCAGAAATGGTAGTATCTTCAAATCGTCTAAAATAATACTGAGGTAACTGCCTTTACCGGTCGTTACCATTTTTATGACACTTCCACCGATACGACCTGGTCATTTGAAAAGATTTCGACTGACGCTATAGCAGAGGTACAAATGGCTTAATCTTAAAACTAACCTTAGACTTTATGATGAAAAAGCAGCACAATCATTGACCAGCACAC
Organism: Nitrososphaeraceae archaeon; assembly: GCA_036557905.1. Classification (GTDB taxonomy): domain Archaea; phylum Thermoproteota; class Nitrososphaeria; order Nitrososphaerales; family Nitrososphaeraceae; genus JARBAU01. The sequence goes on from DATBGR010000345.1 coordinate 8,486, forward strand.
AAATGGAAAACGACTGATCAGATAAGTGAATATTCATGGCTAACTATTCAATGTGATAGTTCAGATTATTCCCTGGCACCTTTGCTACAAGAAATAATTTCATAAGCAATTTTTTTGATTGTCCCATTATGAGATACGCAGAATTGTACAAACAAATTTATGTCTACTCACGTATTAATACGTATAAGTAAGTGTAAAAATGATAGGAAAAACGAAACTTACGTTGAGCATTAATGAACAGGTTCGCAATGATGCACAGGCAGTTATTAATCAACGAAATCTTACCCTGTCACGGTTAGTCGAGAATTTTCTAAAATTTATGATCAAACCCGACATGTGGTGCTTTAAATGCGGTGAAAAGTTCTGCATTCAGGACGTTGGTAGATGTCCAAAATGCAGTTATTTAGTATGTAGCTTTTGTTCAGCTTGCAGATGTATATTATCAGATGAAGCTGCAATCGCTGTATTTCATACTAACAAAATATATCAACACCTACTAGGTGGTTATTGGGAATAATGGCTGCAACGAATGTTATTAATGGACAGAAAAAAATGATTGATTCAAATCTTAAAGTTAGCGAGATCTTCTACTCCCTGCAAGGAGAAGGTACCAATGCGGGAAGGCCTGTCGTTTTTTTGCGAACATCCCATTGTAATTTGGCATGTACCTGGTGCGACACCAAGTACACTTGGGACTGGGATAATTATGACTACTTGACCGAGGTAAAAGAAATGAGTACAGAAGATCTGATAATTTCAATTTCCCGATATCAATCCAGACACCTCGTCATAACGGGTGGCGAACCAATGATCCAACAAAAGCAATTGTTGCATTTGATTAGGAAGGTTAAGGAAATGGGCTACTTCATAGAAATCGAAACAAACGGTACCATTTTGCCGGATCGGTATCTGAATGATCTTGTTGACCAATGGAATGTGTCACCAAAACTGGAAAGTTCCTTGATTGAGAGATCAGCAAGAGAAATAGAAAAATGCTATCTCTTCTTTACTAATCATTCGAAATGTTATTTCAAATACGTTATAAATGATTCTGGTGATCTTCAAGAGCTTCAAGATGTTGTAAAGAAATACAGGATACCTGCAAATAGGATAATACTAATTCCACAAGGAAAGGACAAAAATGAAATTATAGCTCGAGGCAAGTGGCTATCTGAAATTTGTAAAGCAAAGGGATACATCCTATCACTGCGTCTGCAAATTCTACTTTGGTCAAATCGAAGGGGAGTCTAACCGAATACGATATTGTCGTTTACTAGAGGTCGATATAACAAGAAAAGCACGAAATAATACGCATCTATAACGGTCATCTGTTGATGTCCACTCAATGTCACAATATATTTACCTCAATCATAAAAAACAATATACTTAGTAACTATTTTACAATTAAGATCTTGAACTCCTTTATTGATGGTCAAAGTTGGATGGTAAATTTATCTAAGGTACTTTTGAAACTACAGCTATGGCTACTCCGAATTGGCAGGAAATAATCAACTCTTTTATTGTCTTATTTCTGTCATTGATGAATTAGGAAATTTATTGCGACAAAATCAACTAATTTAGTTGTAATCCACGATATCTGACAAAAGGCTTAAGACTGTAAGGTCGTGATACGAAATATGTCAAATATGTCAACGCTTTTGTCATCTCGTCATAGATCTTTTGTCATATTCACTAAAAGGATGACGTTGACACGCCAACTGTAAATCTAATTGTCATGAAACATACATGCATCCATTAGGTAGCGACAAGTATGAAGCTGCCTACTTGGGCATTTTATTCATGAAATAGATGTTAGACCTGCGATTTTGATGCAAGGCAAACTTCACTTTACTCAAATTCTACCATTTTAGATGAAAAGAAAATTTATCAAAATTACTCACGAGATCACAAAAAATGAGTGAATGCCGGTTACTTTGCACTACTAGAATTGGTGTTGCTTAAACCTGCAAGAGTTGAGCCAGCACTCGTTGTTGGGAGGCCAACTGTTTGATCATAACAATCCCTAACCTTCTTACTACTAAGGCCGCCAGGTCCCTTGTTTGCATCACTTATGCAATTGGATATCTCTTTTATTTGCTTCTTACTTAGCTGGTTATCGTTAGTCGAGCTGCCACCACTGCCACCACTGCCACCACTGCCACTGCCACTGCCACTGCCACTGCCACCGTTATTATCTTGTTTACTTTTTCCATTGTCATTATTGTCTGAACTCGCAGCAATTGCTAAATTTGCTAAGCTAGCAGCCGTGATTAGGCCGATGCTCATTGCCACAATCCCAAAGATCGTTAATCTTGTTTTCGTAGACATTTTATCTCATGCAGCAACAATTCATTATAATTATTACTTTGTCAAGCCTTGTTTAGCTTCCAGTCTTAAAATATTGATATCCATTTATTCTGTTGATCACGGCTCGTTAGATCCACTATATGCTAAATATAGCTTTTAGCTACACCACTCACTTAAGACGGCAGATATGGATGCTATATCATCAAGAATCCTATGACTGTCAATTTTTCCGTCAAAGTCACTTCTATCTAATGGACTATTATTGAGTACAACCAAGGATTGTATGCCCGCAGCGTTTGCTGCGTCTATGCCTAAAGGTGCATTTTCAATTACTATTGCATCCTGTTTACTTATGTTCATACCACGCAACGCAGTTATGAAGGCAAGAGGATCAGGTTTGCCAATATTGACATCATCTGCTGTCACAATAACCTCAAATTTTATATTTTTTAACTGCTCGAGAAGAGCGATAACATCTACCTTGGGAGAGCCACTCACAACTGACTTATGGCATATTGATTTTTCTAGCAATGATTGTACTCCCGTAAATGGTTTGGGTATTGTTGGATGTGATCTAAAAATTTCACTTTTTCTCTTTGTGATCTGAGGAGCAACCTCGTTGGCGTCGACGTTATACAATTCTAATACATTTTTGGTTAGATCGATTCCACGCATACCCTCTAAGAGATATACTGTTCTTTCATTAACTTCAATATTTGCAATTTCGTGAAATGCAATCCGCCATGCTTCAAAGTGCGAAGGCATAGAATTGATCAATACCCCGTCCAAATCAAAAATAATACCTTTCATATTGAATCCTTTCCTAGCTTCTCATATGTGTCTTTTTGTTAGTTACGAATTGAACGAAGACATTTAATCTGATAAAAATGGATCAGAGGATCATGACATTGGACTCAATTACATACTTCTACGAACTATCAAAGGCACTACAATTTTAGTACAGTAGAAATGGGGGATTTCGGAATTTGATTCTATCTGTAAGGTATGTTCATCATATTTGTAAATGTAGTAGAACATAAGATACTAGCAGGATTTTGGCCAATTTAAGGTCTAATCAATCATTATCTCATCTAGTCTAATTTGATTAAACTGATTATTAGTATCTTGATTTGGTAAGCAATCAATCCGACCTATCGATGTCCCGAAAGTTCAGTTCAGCGCTTCCAATATCTAGTATCTGAAACCCTTGATCGAACGGTTTGAACTAGAGTTAAGATAAAAAATATGAACACATTTCAAATCGAAATAGCCGCACTATTTATTTCAGATTGATTACTTCGAACTATGTTTGTAATTCATCTTTCTTCGAGTTCTATCAACCAACTTGGAAATGTTCGCGATTATCTTCAATGAAGCAGCAAGATGATTATGGGGATTGAAAATCCTCGCCAAGTCATGCTCACTAAGCACTTTAGATACCTTTGTATCTCGTCTAATAGCATCAACAAAATTTAAACGGGTCTCCGAAAAGGCTATTCTCTGTACATCTCGATAAGCCTCAAATCTTGGCACGCCTTTCTTTATTAGTTCATCTAGTACAAATTCAGCATAAATTTTTCCGTTAGTTAAATCAATATTTGCGGCAATTTTTTCTCTGTTTACCCTTAATTCTGAAATGACCTTTATCATCGAGATGAGCATTTCGTCTATCAAAATAGAGGACATAGGAATGGTAAATCTCTCATTTGCGGAATTTGTAAGGTCTCTTTCATGCCATAAGGTAATATTTTCCATAGATACGATCACGAGTGGCCTTAGAAGGCGTGCAAGCGATGAAACACGTTCACTTTTTATTGGGTTCCGTTTGACAGGAACTGCACTGCTCCCCATCTGTCCAGTCTTAAATGGCTCAGCTAGTTCATCGATTTCAGTTCTCTGCAGATTCCTAATTTCTGTTGCAATCTTGTCAAGCGTGCAACCAACAAGTGCAATGATGAATTGGATCTCTGCAAATCTCTCTCTTGATATGACTTGAGTACTTGCATCGATTGGAAAGAGGCATAGCTTCTTAGATACCAACTTCTGCACTTCTAGAGCCCGATCGCCCATTAAGGATCCCGTCCCAACTACACCTAAGGTTTTACAAATTAAGTACCGCTTTTTTCCCTCGTCTATTCGTTCCAAATGTTTAGCCAATTCCAGTGCCCATACAGCAAATTTAAGTCCGAAGGAAATAATGCTCGCGTGCTGGCCGTGTGTCCTACCTACAGCTGGTTGACTAGCAAATTTCCATGCCTTATCTAATAGTTTATCTGTCAAAGTTAGAATTTTTGATTCCATCACAACAAGTACGTCACGGATTTGCATCGAAATACTTGTATCGACAACATCACTACTAGTTAGACCATAGTGTATCCACGGTCTCGTCTTAGATGAGCATTGTTCGCTTAAGGCTTCGATCAACGCGGCAGTGTCGTGTTCGCTAATACTTTCTAATTCCTTAATCCTTTTTAGATTAACGAGATTAGCCATTACTGCATTGCTGATTTCTTCGGCAGCATCTTTAGGAATCATCCGAATTTGAGCCTGAGCGATTGCTACAGACATTTCAAATTCTAGTTGATATTTTAATCTAGAATTTTCTTCAAATATTTCTTTTATTTCTGTGCTTCCATATCGTCCGGAATCAATGGGAAGAATCGGCATGTTCGTTTAGTTGATACATATATTGAGATAAATACTCCACTATCTCAATCTGAGATGCTCCGTGAAAACATCTATGCAAATCATTCTGGAATTGATTGTACGAATATTGCCGAATCGTAGAAATTCGTGGACGATCATATAACCATTACTTATTGGATCTAACTCGTCTCTCATGCTTATGATAAATATTCTTTGATATATTCCAATATTTACATACTATGAATGTTAGGCCCTGTGCACGTAATCAAAATTCCTATTTCTGCCCTGGGAAACTCATTCATATTCAGTACATCGACATAAAGATCCCTTACGAAATAGGTAGTGGAATTCAATACTACAGCTCCTAAAATTTCCTGTGAAATGATGCAGATTTAGATAGTAGTTGAATCCTAACCTCTACATTTTACAATGTTCGTTCAGCCTATTAATTCGTATGATAATAATCTTGTAATAAATAATTCCGTTCGTTTACATTGAATTAATAAACACATAGAGCCATCAACAAATAGTTACAAGTTGATATTTGGATACAAATTGAGAGTAGTACTAAAAATGTAAGTTTTTAGCTATTTTTTAATTCTTAGAGCCAAATTAAGTATTATATTATGAGTATTGCATCATTAAATAAATTCAACTACGTATTTAGTCAAAGGGTATTGATAGCAATCAAGATCTTCTAATCACAATTTATGATTTGACTTGGTTACTTGCAGGAGTGAGCCGACACAGATTCGAGTACTAGAGCACATAACTTAACAATCAGCATAAAACGAACGTTATTGGTCGGTAGGACGGTCCAAGTAACATCGAATAAACGAACATGAATTACTCCACAACAAAGTCGCTCAAAATAGAGAATAATTTGCCTTTTTACTTCGAAACTAAAGATAGAATGACTGATATATGGGGTGATCAGATCGATTTAGGAACGACTTCAATGGAAAGAGTTGCGCTCGAAAAAGACTTGAGATACATTGACGAAAAGGGCAATTTGTTAAGAACTAGAACAGAGTTATTCGTATCTAAATTTTTATCCAATCTCGGTCACGAATATAAATACAATTTCGAGCTAGCGCTAGACGACGTCACTAAAGTCAATATTGACTTCAATATTGGTGACAAATTATTGGAGGTCGTAGACTCAGATCTTGATTTGGAAAAATTCAAACTCGTCAAGAAACTTAAGCCGGATTTGGACATAATAGCGGTCGGTCAATCCAAATATGCAGCCAAAGTAAGTGAATTAGACGCCTTTTACTTTTATGATTCAGAAGGTGATCAAACAAGCTCCATATTCATCGAAGATCCATCGCTAGCATTCGATTATGCTCACATATTGCCCTTGGTAGAAAAGTGTTCAATATTACACGGACATACCTCAACCGTCATGGTAGAAATAATCGGCAAGATGATTAATAATCTCGTACTTGATTTTGGTGAAGCAAAGAAAATTATAAAAGAGACTCTCGAAAGCCTAGATCACAAGTTTTTTATCAGTAGGAAATATCTAGAAAAGGAAGATGATACTCACTACTTAATCTCTTTTGCAGGACCCAAGGGCCAATTTAGGCTGCAACTTCCGAAAAATACAACTTTTGTTCTCGATGGGGAAGCCACGGTAGAAACATTATCAACAGAGATAATCAAACTCATGGCACCGAAGATGCCACATAATATCGAAGCACTGGGAGTATATATTTACGAGGGAGTAAACAAGGGTGCCCATATAATATCAGAAATAAAAAGCAATAAATAATGAAGAATGAAAAGGCTATAGTTCTTCTCTCTGGAGGACTTGATTCAGCTACATGTTTGTATTGGGCAAAGAGTAGGTTTTCTCTCGTTTATGCCATAACCTTCAATTACAAAGATAGAGGAAAGCGCGAGAAAAGTGCAGCAGTCAAAATTGCCCGAAGTGCTAATATCGCGGAGTTGATAGAATTAGATCTTCCATTTATAACTGAACATTTGCAATTGACCTCAGGCAAGATTATGCCTGATTATGATTCACGATTGTTTGCATATATTCCAGCTAGAAATCTGATGTTTTATTCGATTGCACTATATTATGCTGAGAATTTGAGCATAAGCTCAATAGTAGGAGGGCATAACCGACATGATGCGGTTTTTTTCAAAGATGCTTCACAGAGTTATATGCAAAAATTGACGAGACTTTTTAATGAAGGTTCTAAGATGCAGTGTAAAGAATCAACAAAAATAATACTCCCGTTATGCAATATGTATAGAAAGAAAATAATAATGCTTGCTGTAAAATTAGGTGTTCCTATAAAATTAACATGGAGTTGTCACCGGGACGGTAACACGCATTGTGGAAGTTGCTATGCGTGTATTGAAAGATTGCAATCCTTTGCATCTTTAGGTATCAATGATCCAGCGTTCCCTTTTTAGTCTGTGAATGTAACATTTAGAATACTGTCAACTCAGTTATTACATTGTGTGATCATCTGATTCAGCTAAACGTTTGGGAATCACCTTGGTTATAACTTCGATAGCATTCGCTACCTCATCATGATTCACACTGCAAGCATAAAATTCAGGTCTTCCTCCTCCTCTAGCTGAAGGAACAGTCTCACGTACTAGTTGACAAAAATCTACTGGTATGGAAGTAGACCTTGCGAATACAATTCTAGCTAGATCGTTTTCAGATGATCGTAATTTGTTTGCAATGATAACTATAGTATTATTGCGATTTATTTTTTGTGACACATATGACTCAATTTCACTATCTAATAAGCATGTAAAATTTCCAGTTATTAGAGAAATATTATGGCTACTGTCTATTGTTTTAGGAATCAAGCCTAGAAGTTTTTCTCTTGTTAGAAATTTCAGATTTTCGAAATACGTTTCTTTTTCACTCTTCAATTTCTTAATTGTACTTTCTATTGTATTCAAATTTGCACCTAGATCGCGGCTAATTTGAAATATTCTTGACGACAGATCTAGCGCCATTTCTCTCGCCTCCACACCCACAACAAAATTAATTTGATACTCCTTGCTTCGCTTAGAGACATTTGTCACCAAAAAAAGACCGCATTCACTCATATCTTTAGCATGTTCCTTTATGCAAGCTGCTATGTCATGCCTTTCAATCTCAACAACCCTTACAGATTCTTCCGCTTTTAATCTGGATTGATTCACTCTGATCGATGGGAACTTATCCTTAGCACTTGACAATGACGAACACACATATGTAAAAACTCTTCTTCCGTTCGCAATTAAGTGATTGACATCATACTGAGCTCTAGCAATTAGCTCAAAGTCTAAATTCAAAGAATTAGAGTCAATAATCACTATGCTATCCTTTTTTCGATGTTCTACCTTTCTTACACTTAGTGTCATACCAAGTAGTTTCTGAAGTGAGCCTACAAATGCATGTTCCGCAGTATGCGCTAGTTCTGTGGACATATTCGCTCAATGCGACCACTTCTAATATATAATGGAATCTAATCCAGTTATATTGAAAAGTTTTGAAGGTGATCGTATGTCAAACATAGTCGACTTTTACTTCACTAGTGATTCTTAGAGTTGAGTTTATGGAATTTCCTTGTATAGTATTGAACTACACAGATACTGAAAAGAGGAATGCACGATTACATATAAGAAGCTGCCTATGTGGTTTGAGTGTGAGGTTTCAAATGCTGATGCATCTGAGATCATCCAATCTAAAGTTCAAAATGAAGATTGTGGGATCAAGCATTTGGAATTGTATCTAACAAACATAGACAAATCAGACATATACAATTTCAATAGTAAGATTCGGTGCTAATTAAAGACACAACTGCTGGCTAGATAAATTGGCTTAGAAGACAATAGTCCGCATTCACAATCCCACTTTAGCGAGGTGAGTTAATTGTAGTTAAATTTAAATTCCAAGTTAGAAGTAGTGTACTTACTGTTTATTGTGATCAAGCCCTAAAGCATTTTCTTAAATATGAATTAAGTATGATTTGACTTTATATGGTCAGAACTGCAATGTAGCTCAATTCAAAGGCACTTTCCGAATAGTATCCAATACGAAGAGTTATTTGAGCGTATAGAATAATGAATTCACTATAAAGCATTACTTTTATTCCTGCTTTTACTTCTTGTGCTTTGAATTTCATGGAAAGTAGATCTTCACTCAATACTCTTTTTAGTAGCGCTCAATACAATCTCTGCAATCTATCTTCTTTCTGCTACCTCCAGTATCGTAGAACTAGACTCTTTGGAATCATGAACATCATCACATCATCATTACCTTTAGTTACTCTGAATTATATGATCTTGTTTGATTTAGCAATTGACCATAATAATATGTAGCTTGATAAACTCCTTTTCCTAATCCATTTTTGCTCTACGTAATCTCCTTCCTTTGTTGTAGTAAGTACAGAAGCATCCACTATCAGCATTATCGGCTTAGTCATCACCAATATCTAGATTTAGAGTTCTTACATATGGCTTAATCTTTAGTATCCTTCCTCTGATCTGTGTAAAATGAATTTCTTCAATTCTGTTATAATCAGATAGTCCTCTTACAATTCCTTGTACAGTTCTATAACCGATCATGATACAAGTAATCGAATATTCAAATTGAGCTCCAATCTTACCCAGAACCATACGTTTTTTATTTGCAACATATATTGACTTTCACTAGTATGACATCAGATATGACTTGCATATTCTGTAGAATTATCAATAGCCAAATTACTGCACTGGTACTTCATCAAAATGATCATGCTGTTGCTCTTCTAGATGCATTTCCACTATCTGTTGGACATACATTAGTTATTCCTAAAATTCATTATCCTAAGCTCCAAGACATGGATATTGATTCTACAGGTTCTGTATTCTCGTTAGTTAGGAAAATTTGTGCAGCCTTGGAGAAAGCCGTTAATGTAAAGTCAACAACTATTGCTATTCATAATGGTAGAGAAGCTGGCCAGGAGATACCACATGTTCATGTTCATATTGTACCCAGAACCGAGCTTGATGGAGCAGGACCTATTCACACCATGTTTAAAAGGAGACCAGCCTTGAATGCTGGTCAACTTGATCTTATTTATAGAAATATTAAAAATCTGCTGTGACCAAATTTCATAACATAGCAATAGATATGAGATATTAAACATTCCTTGTCGTACTTTAGATTAAGTTTTGGTTAAGGTCGATTCTAGACCGATAAGGTATTATATAGGTGTTCAACCAATCCTAGAAATTCCAGAATCAAATCTACTTACTTACCAGATAACTTTTCGCTCTCGAATCCGAAATAGCAGGAATGGCACATTTCCTTGCCATAAATTATTCCTCTATTTCCGCATTTACTGCAAATCTTATCATGATCTATAGTCGAGTCTAGTGATTTTGCCTTCTGAAGACATTTGCCACAAATTGGTGCTTCCAGATTATAGCTAGACAGAAAACCTTCCCCGCATTGAAAGCACTTTAAGCTAAACATTTGACCTTTTGGTTTCCATCGTCTAAAAATATTTATCATTATGTATATCAGAATCCCACTTTTTTCATCTTAGAACCACAGTTGGGACAGTTAATGTCCTTATGTTGAGTTCCACAGCTCATACAGTAGTACTTCAGAGAGGTAGCATTTCCCGTTTCAGAATCTAGCCCTAATTTTCCGTACCCTTGCATACCCATTTTTTGCATTACTCTTCTCCTCATGTATAGGTTTAGAATTATGAATACCCCTATTATAGTAACTAGTGAAATTGGAAAAGGTAACAAAATAGAAATTGTAATGCTAATACCTAAAGAAATTGCTAACCAGACCAATTGATTAGCCAGAAATTGTTTATTACTATATTCATTGCCGAAATTCAATATTTCCAACACCTACTGATATATTTCTGAAAGTACAAACGCTTATCACCAATATATACTATATTGCAACTAATAAATTTAACTGACCAACTAGTCATTTTGCAAATTCATGAGTATACTAATTAATTCTACAATCCTTGATCAAAGTATTTTATTATCGATGGAAGTTAGATAGGCAATTAAAATATTTCAATAACATCATCCAAACCTTCCTTCTTTGTCTGAATATGCTATAAACAGAATTTAACATATTCAATTGATATTGACTGATGTATGATATATGACACAGAATCTCTAATTTTGTTACAATATTTCCAAAGAACTCCTAAGATTCTAAAATTTGTTTATATAACTAACTAAAGTACTGTTATTAACTAATATATATTCTAGACTCATTATTTGGAATAGAGCTAAATGACAACAAACTGTACTATATGTGGCTCGAGGTTTGGTAATGTTACCTGTGCTTATTGCACAAATTCAGTATGCACTTCTTGCCTTGTTCAAGATAAATCAAAATGCATAAAATGTGGTAGACTAAAGAAACCGCCCTACAATTTTCTCAAGCGCAATTGGCCGTTTATTTTGCTGTTCGCTGCTCTTTGGTTTTTTACTTCGGGCTTCTATCCATTTCCATTTTATCTTGCCATAGGAAAGAACATAGACATGAACATCATGCAGCCAATTTTGATTGCATCAACGTTAATGGCAATTCCGTTCATATTTCTGATGGTGGCATGGAAGAAAAAACCGCCTCCATCTACTGCAAATAGATGAATACTTTCAAACTAAAACCTAAATTATCAATCCAGCTAGTGCATATGATTATTTGTAAAATGTAATTCTGCACAGTTCATTGTTGATTGGCCCCCTATGGCAATGTTGTAAGACAATTTAGTCTTTATAGTCTTAGTGCATTAATTACAGTGACAAGTATCTGATTTAACCGAGCAATTTAGCTGTTATTACTTATTCCTCTTTTTTTGGCCGATCAACTAATTTTTGGGCTTCATTGATAATGATCTTTGCTACGTGGACCTCTATACCTAGCAGCTTTGAAATTTCAGCTGGCGAGTACTTTATAATAGATCGTGCGGTAGTAAAACCAGAATTAGTCAAAAGTTCTTTCAAACCCACGGCTATCCCTAATTGCTGGACACCGGCCTCATCAGCCATTGTTAGAACACGATAGAACTATGTACTATATATTAATTTTATGATTTCAACATTCAGATTCTCTTGGTCTGTTACAATTTGAATTTAGGAAATTAGATGAGGATCATGTTTTATCTGGAAAAATAATATTTAACAGTATTCTAAAAGTACCGGCCGTAGTGTTGTTACTCGTGATAGAAATGATATCAATTCTTCTAGAGAGAATGTCATAAAATGCATCTAGATTGAGATTAATTGGTGTGAATTGAATAACGAATGATACTAAAATCTCAATTTAGTAACACTATTTTGGATATTGATATCATCTAGAAGTTTAGCTACTAACTTGTTACGACCATCCTATAAATGATAAGAATTTCTTTCCTAGATGTGGTCTAGCAATGGAAGGAATAACTGAAAGAAGCATTAAAATGGCCGATATTAAAAATATAAGATGCAATGCGTTCATGAATTCGGGAACCATCATTGCTTTTGTGAGATAAGTGTGTGTCGTAGAGGTCCCAATAAAAATGGTTTGAACGACATGTAATGGCATAACTTGGGTGAATATTAAGAATACCATCCCTATGCTGAATGCGCTGCCCATCATGACCAACGTAGTGCTGATAGCAGCCGCAACACCTCTTCTATGGGAGGGAACTGAACTCATAATCATCGCTCGATTGGGAGAAGCAAAGATTCCCATACCCGATCCAACTAGTACTAGTGGAAGTATAGAAGAAGAGAATGAAATGGTTGGTCCAATTCTGGAAAGCATAAGAAAGCCGATCGCAGATAAAACCAAACCAACAGGTATGAAAAGTCTAGAGTTTGACCTATCAAATAACCATCCAGTTATAGGTGCAAAAAGTGCTAGTGAAACTGATACTGGTATCAGATATATTCCTGCCTCGAGAGGAGTGAGATTCATTGATGAGCCTTGTAGATAGAATGCCATAACCAGTGTGAATGCACCTCTGGCTAGCGCATTTAGAAAGATGGCAATATTCCCTCCAGTGAACAGATCAATCCTGAATAATGAAAAATCAAACATGGGTCTAACTTCATGCTTTTCAATAAAGTAAAATATAATAATCAAGACGACACCAGATACGATAATAAAAAAATTTTGGAGAGAAGTGAATATTTGAAACGATGCAAAAGTTATTCCGATTAACAAAAGGCATAAGCCAGTGGCCAATGTGGCGTTGCCTAGCCAATCGATTTTCTCTCTTCTAATAGTTCCTAGTTCACGTAATTTCCAGTAGGCCCATATTGTGGCAAAAACTCCTATAGGAATATTTATCCAAAATATCGATCTCCATCCTAAGTATGACGTAAGGAAACCTCCGAACATAAGTCCTATAACAGAACCGACAACAATCGATACTTGATTAAGTCCCAATGCTCTTCCTCTTTCATTTTCGGGAAACGAATCTGTAAGTATAGCGGCACTATTAGAAAACAAAAATGCAGCCCCGAAAGCTTGCACCATTCTGAATACTATTAATTGTTCTCCTGTGGACGATATGCTACATAACGCCGATCCTACAGTAAAGAGCGCAAAACCGATATTGTAGAGCCTTACCCTACCAAACATATCTGCCAGCCTCCCAAAATTTAATAGCACAGAGGCGGTGACAACCCAATATCCAATGGCTATCCAAACTAGGGTAAGGAGTGAAGTGTGCAATAAAGTTGCAATAGTGGGCAGGGCAATCACTATGATATTTCTATCAAGTGAGGCCATCAGCGTACCGATTGTTGTGTTGCTAAGGGCTATCCACTTGTATTGCAAAGTATACTACACTACACTATTGTTTGGGTCGACTAATATTCAAGCTGCCCAAAGTTGTCTGAAAATTCAATTCCTCTAGTCAATGGATAAGTCATAACTGTTTGTACTTTTCTCCACGAACCACACACAGACGCTCAGATAGTATTGCATGCATTTGCTTAACTCTACGTGCATATATATTTTCCAAGCTTCTAATATTCATAGCACGTACCATTGAAATCTAACCCGGACTAAGATAAGCCATTAAACACTAGAATCATTATCTATTAAACCGAATAAGTCAAATAAACTTGTTATAGATGGATTATATTTGCGTACGTTCCTCCTAAATAAAAGAACGTTCCCTGCATACTATTAGTATTAGAATAGTTATACAATTATTGCTAATCTTCATCATCGGATATTCAAGTAACTAAAAATGACTTAATAGATATGAAAGCGCTAGACTAGAGCGTGAATTAGCAAAATGAATAATTCCCAATCGGGTAATTTTGCTCAATGCAAATTAGATGATAGTACTTGCAACAATATGTAATACATCAGTTTTCTTATGGCCACAGTTATATCCTAGACAAAGATGCAAGAAGAGGTTCAATCACAAGATTACTCTTTTCTTGTAATGAGACAAGGCTGTAAGCTGCATAGTCCAATTCCAAAAATACTTCCTATTCTAGGAATGTCATCATTCTTATTTGTGATAAATATGTATTCCATAATATATCTATCAAAATTCTCTTAAATACTCACAAAACTGTGTTGTACATTAATCAAATGCGTCAGTGAATGACATTTTTTCATAAGACTGAGAAGTACAAATAGTTCTAATAATTACAATAGCTCGCACAAATAAGTATTAATAGAGACACTATCGATAATCATTTATTAGCGTAACATATATCGTAAATGTAACTTGAATTTATGAACAAATCTTAATTGTAGCCAGACTGGTCCTTGTCATGATTGTCATCAGAAGAAAATATCGAATAAATCTTCACTACAAGTATCCAAACTAGCTTCTGAAACAGAGATAATATATTGGTTAATCAGTCCTCAACACATTGAGTCCTTGGAACATCCCAAGTCGTTCAAATACAACAGAATAGTGATTTTGTATAATAATAATATACCAAGACGAGATCGGCCTAGGCATAGATAAGAGATTACGAAAATAGGATTTTTCTGAGGTGTGATGCAATTCTATACCATACCTTCGGTAACTAGGAATGACGAAGATATGACCATAAATGCAACAAGCATAACTATTATTGTGAAAATCATTTCTCGATATTTGATTTGTCTAGGCCGATATATCAAAGTTAGCGGCTTCTCTAAAAACAACTTACTATTGCTTTAAATTGGAAGGAAAACTTGATAGGAGTGCACCGACTGATTGACAGTTAAAGAGCATACTTTCTTTTTCCTTTGCATTTTATATCCATCTCGTCTTTGAACGAAGTGTCCTACCGATCTGAAGAGTACTTAGGAACCCTCTTGAACGGGTTTCTTTCGCGATCAGCGCTTTGACCCTTCGGTCTGTTTCAAAAGTTTGTTGATTATATCATCGTAGGTGTCTCCTTTAATTCCTCTTAGCCGCAGCTTATTTCGTGTTTCTGTTTCAATAAGTATGGTAGTCTTTACCATTCATATACAAAAAGTGGCTTATGTATATATATGCATTTCTATATGTATAGATACGATCCAAATATTGATGATAAGCTAGATATAGTGATACCTTGATTAAAGTGTACGTGAATTGATATACTGTAAATCGTAAACAATGGTCTGTGAATATTCTGTGTATGTATCTAGACGTAAATGACAGTTTTATATTATATGCTTAGGTTTGAAACTAGTTCACGATGGCATTTCTTTTGCCATGAGATTTACTTTAAATTTCACGGCATAGGGGCACGAGCAAACATAATCCAGGTTATAAATAAATAATCTAATTACCGGGATGGAATTGTGTTCAATTTTTGTTGACTACACATTATATTCTCGTAATACAAATTCACTTTTCATGCAAATTTAGACTTAGCAATTTGAAATACTTGGAAATGATTGACCAAGGAAGCCATCAATTCCCAGTTTTCTAACCGAGTTGTGATTGATTGGGCAATTACAGATATATCAAGTACTCAGCTCAGAGACTTATTAATCGTATAATCAACTATATTTGAGTCCTGACAGTACATTAATTCTAGAACCTCGACCATTATATCCAAATGGTTACTCCTGAGATATTGAAAGGAGTTAGTGAAGAGTAATCGTTGAAAGAGAGGCCAGTGCGAATATAGGATCTACTGCTTTTAACTAAAGATCTAAATTAAGTAACAATCATGGATAAATGCAAGATTATTTCTCGAATGCTAATGTCTAAGAGCGAAGGATTGGATGAGCTACTAGAACTATTGGACGTTGTGCAAAGACACGCAGATTTGAACGGATGTCAACACTGTGATAAGATATTGAAG
Source organism: Nitrososphaeraceae archaeon (assembly GCA_036557905.1). GTDB lineage: Archaea > Thermoproteota > Nitrososphaeria > Nitrososphaerales > Nitrososphaeraceae > JARBAU01. Next base: position 24,725 of record DATBGR010000345.1, read on the forward strand.
TCAGTATTTGAAAATAATCGCGATCTAGACGAGTTTGAAGTTGCACCAAATGTAAATGCGGCCCATATTGTTTGCTATCATACGGACGGTCCGAATACAAATGGTTAGATGCTCGTCACTTATCCCTATTTACTTCCACCACTCAACCGCGCAACTAGTTTGAACTATCATTTTTTTAGGATGCAAGGCCTCAAACAATCATATAGTAAATTCATACTCCGACAAGTATACATTTAGCCGTAAGTCTATATTGTTTTTAAATGAAAATCCTACTTCCACAACTGCCTCAGCAAACCTAAGTTCGGTAGCCGCTACTAGAAAAATACTAATAAATCTATGTCGATTCTCTTTATTATGGTAGTTGACACTGTACGTACTCTCAAATTAGTTGGCAATTGGTCCAAAAACAGGATTATTGGAAGAAGGCGCCCTCTAATTGCCGTCTTCAGTCTAACACATTACTGCAACTTTTATTGCCCAATGTGCCCATTTGGAGACCATGACAAGTTAAGTCAGATTGCAGCTACAAAAAAAAATGACCTAACTACAGAACAATGGAAATTGATTTTTGAGAAGGTCTCAAAATACGTTATATGGTCGATAATTGAAGGCGGGGAACCAACTAGCCGTTCTGACTTCATGGAGCTTGTCAAATACATTTATGATTTAGAAATGCCAATCACGATAATTACCAATTGTTCGCTAATAGACAAAATAAATATTGCCGAGCTTAAGAAGTACATTCAGTTTATTACATGCAGTATTGACTCTGTATTTGAAGAATCCTATTGTAAAATTCGCGGCGTTACCACTCCCATTTATAATAGAGTAATAGACAATCTTAAACTCTTGTCAGATCACGATATCCCGCATTATTTTAATAGCGTCATTACAAAATACAATACTGAGGAGTTTATTGATCAAACTTATTTTGAAAGAGCAATGGAATTAGGCTCCAATGCAGTATCATTGACTTTTGTCGAAGATCGATCGGATGTTAGTTATTCTATGTTACCCGATCGTAGAACTATGGCAAGAGTTTGTGAGAGTATACTTGAATACAGGAAAAACCACTCATCACCTAGGATAATGATTCCAAATGAGTATTTCGAACAAATAATTGAACATGGAAGGACTGTGTTTGATGAATGTGGAGTTTGGAAGAGTGTTTTTGTTAACGCCAATGGCAAGGTCCTTGTCCCATGCTGGAAATTTAATAGCCCTGAAAACATATATGATCTACTGGAGCAATCGATTGATGAAATTTGGGATGCTCCACAATGGGATATTGCAAGAACCTGTCACGACTGTAAAGTGTTAGGCTGCATATGGTATTCATCTCAACCCGTCACGACATTCGCTAGAAATTATATGAATGGACTTTCTAAGATGATCAATATGCATAACAACAAAGTATAAGGTATGTGAATTCTAATTGCAGAAATATATCGGTTCTGCTGCAGGTGCCGATTCATAGTCACTCAAACTACTTTTACATAAGTGTCCGAGATAGCATGAATAATGTTCATTTGTAATTATTCATAATTCACAGACTACGGTTAAGTTTTATACAAATTGTAAGAGCAAGAAAATCTGGATTTCATGATTAATAATAGTATTAATAAAAGAGGAAATCTTGCAGAAAATGATCACAGCCGAAAATGTCATTTCAGTTCTGGTCATAAATAATGCAGTCATATCAATTACGAAATTTCAGAGAAGACAATAAAGAGACTTGGCGGTCATTCGGTAGTCTTGATGAATTAGAACAGGTGGGTCTCTCTCCGGATTCGATTGCGACGAAATTGGGACTCAAGGATATAAAATGACTAGATATTGGGATCTTGAATTTGAAAACATTTCCCATCTTGATGTTATCAAGTCAAGTTACTTTTTCATAACCAAATATACGATTGCAGGTAAATATAGGAATCTGTCTCTGAATAATGCAATCTTTTTTAGGGAGTAAATTCGACTCAATTTCAGCTCAAAAATTCTACTATGGATCAATTAGGTTCCCTGGGTTCTATCAAAAGGTACTATGTGGAGTCTATAACTACATTCGAACTATTTCCATATATCTGATCCTGCCCATATGGCAAGTTACATATAGATCTAACAAGTCAATCCATTTTAAACTTGCATCCTCCTGTGGCAAGAGGTACACAGTGCATTGCAATTTGAAACATTGTTGTTAGAGCGATCGCCGTCAGAGTGGTGAAAATCTACCCCATAAGTCTTTAATGCGACTTTACATATTGCGCATTTGCTCTTTTGTCTTATAACGGTGTCCACTTTAACTAAAGCAGAGAAATGTCTTCGCTTGACCTTCTTTTCATGAGCCGCTAGCAATATACATGATCCTCCTGCCCACAGCCCTAATGCAATGACATTATATTGGAACGCAAGTAATGAGAATCGGTTTTCGGTTGATACATGATACCATATCACTAAACTTAGTAATGCAAATATGATGCCAAGGAGAACCCGAAAGCCTTGTCTTCTGATTAAGTATGCACGACAAAACAGTATTGCCAGAACAATATAAAAAAAGAGATTGGATAGGACATACGAATATTCGATTGAGCCATGATAATATCCTGATACAAGAATTAAAATTGCTGAAATAGATTGGATCGTCGCATACCCTAAACATCCCAAGATTAGGATGATTAAAGCCAATGTGAGCGTAAGATGATTGCAGTTCGTAACCACGAATTAATATCATACTAGATTTATTGTTCCAAATATTGAAATTTTAGAAAAAAAGATCACTACAATTTATGTAGTATGTAACACTAGAATATCTACTACCGGCAGTTTATCAGCACTTAATAGAGATAGTATCATAGTAGATTTTTCTTCAATTTATCATACAAAAATACTGTGGAATATAATAATAATCATATGGATTTTGTTTACAGAAATTATACGGCAAAATAAATTTTCTAAAAGCTTGCCTTCGATTACAGCTGAAGGGAAAATATTAGTATAAAATTCATTGGATCACAAGTATGCACTTGTCTAGACTTGTGAATGAGGTTAACAACATATCCTAAAATTATCTCAGATTGTAGTGATAATTGCATGTGTATAAACAGAACCATGGAACTAGATATTTTACCAATACTCCTCAAAGCAATGTATAAGTAAAGTAAATATGTAGGAATGCAGTTCTAGCACGAATTTACATTGACACAAAAAAATAGCAGATAGGAGATATTGTGAACCTATACTTTATAATTTTGCAATTCTCCAACTGAAAGTTTAAAAAATACTTCTGCTCCGTTATAGCCATCGACTTGCGATTACGGGATCTTGTACTTGCCTCGAGCACCTTCGCTGATTATGACGATGGTATCAGCGTCGACTGCGTCAATATTTCCTGCGTCTTGGCCATCACATTACCTTACGTTCTTGTGGACTATTCTGTCCCAATCCATCACTGCTGGTTCAGACATCATATAAATATAATGGGATGAATTATTTAAATAACAATAATCGAATGAATTGGGTCGTTTGATATCACGCTGAATAAGATTAGTATGAATTGCTATTATTGTCAACTAACAAGTGACCATCTATAGATATTCTATGTCTATACCTTCTATAATCCTCATCCACTTCTATTGCTGACGCCAATATCTTACTTCTTATTGATTTGGATGATTGCAAGAACATTTTAGTATCTTTTGGTAGACAATGACCACCTATTCCATCTCTTGGCTCAAGGATATTCACATTCCATTTTGTATTTAATGCCTCTCGTAATTCTGCA
>DATBGR010000346.1:0-4909 GCA_036557905.1 Nitrososphaeraceae archaeon
TACATTAGGAAAGTACATCTATGATACTATGAGTCTCCCTTCAGATAAGAGACTAAATCAAAAACCTGTCAGGAAAGTCGAAGCTGGAGGAACTATTATACTTGCATATTATCAGCAATTTGATAAAACCAGAGTAGCAGCTAAAGCCAATGTAAACTGGGCAGAGCTAGAATCGGAACAATCAAATTTTGCTGCAGAAGGTGAGAAATTATCTCCCATTTTTCTCGTCCATATTGTTGTAGTTCATGCTTATGTCCAGAATTCTGGAATTTCTCAGATATGCGCCTAATAGCATCATCTACCACCGTGGCATTAGTTAATAGATCTAGTTTCATTCCATAGCACTCTTTTGCCAATTGTTGTACTTATTGACATAGGTGACATTATAGCTTATAATGATGGGTTACACTTCTGACAGGCAGTGTATCCATATCGAAATCAATAGAAGGTTTAATCTAATACACAAAAGAGAATTGACTGGTGAGACAGCATCTAATATTGCTAAGCGATACTTCACATCAAGAAAGACTTACTACAAGTGGAATAACAGATACAAACAGAAAGGAATTGAAGGACTTCTAGACGTCTCTAAAAGAGCTCATAATATCAAGTACAAGAAGGTAACACCAGAAATAGAAGATACAATATTTGATCTACGTCTAACCAAAAGGTTTGGATGTAACAGGATCAGGTTTAATATTATAATTAATATTATAATTCTTCTTGATGGAAATATTATAAACGCTGGTGTATCCATCTTCCGTTGCCTAGTTTTGCAGATGGGGGAGCTATAATGACCGATCAGAAGCGAGAGTTTTTAAGAATGGTAAAAGGGAACGTCAAAAGTTATCACTTTAGTCTGCAGTAAGTCGAAAAATGCTATAGGATGGACTAGTAACGAAGACCTACATTGGATATACCAACGTATCAAATTAATTCTAGAATGGGGACCCTGTTTTATATTTCGGTTTGTTCTTGTGATGCAAGCTTTTATGTCGTTTCCTTTTCAGCAACCATCCTACAAATATTCCTAGGGTAGTCATAATCCCTGCAATCGTTGTAATTGCTCCACCGAATTCTGTTAGGGCTGAAGTGAGTGGATGGAATATATTCCCAATCTTTTCGTCCCAGGAGGGAGGATTTGACACTGTCACATGAAGATATGACTGGATGGTTATCATTTTCTCAACAGGACTGCTAACATTTATACCAGTTCCAGTAATTATTTCCGGAAATGAGATATCACCAGTTATAGGAATTGTCACATCCTTTGAACCATTTTCCTCTTCAATAAGGTTGTCTGATGCTTTAATACGTAATGTTGAGCTACTTGCCCCATATGAAGGCAGAATCAAGTTCTTTGGAAGGAACGTGAGGCTAAGATCTTTCTTCTGAATAGCATTTAAAGATACGGTAGAAGGGAGACTTGCTGATGAATTCGCTCTCACCTCCATATTTTTCTCTTCGCCAGGTACCAAATTCACAGAATTAGGAAAAACATCTAGTCTAATTCTTGGTGGTGGAAGTGAAACCCAGTGAGTTAGGTCTATCAGAGAGCAAAACATAGAGCTGCTCCTTTTAAATTTCGAAAGTGCGTCAGAAAATATAACATAATTATTCGGATTACCTATTGAACTCAAATTAAGATTTAGATCAATATGACCTCCATTACTATTTGAATTAGCAAAGTTTGGCATAGGTATAAACTCAGATTCCAACTGCTTGGTTAGTACAGTTGATTGGTTAGAAGTCCCAAGTGATATCTGATCTAGTGTTCTGACCCAATGCTTTTTCTGAAAATCCCAGCCAATTGATAATTTGTAATCAGAATGTAATCCTCCGTATGAAGGAAATGAAACATCTTGAATAGTCATTGTAAACATAACTTCTGTCCAAAGTGGAGCTGGATAAAATCTAACAATCGTTGACGTATTTCCTAAATCAAATCTATCCCAAGATGCAGGATACATCATGTGCAGTCCCAATCTATATTGATTATAAGGCAAGAAATTTCCCGCTAAAGTATAATTTCTTGACTTCGTTATATCAAATGAATTAAATATTCTTTTTATTTCTGGCCAATATGATTCAAAGCGATTTGAAGATGTTTTAAATGTAATATTGTAGAAAATAGGATATTTCTCCTTTACTAACATAGTACTTATACCTCTAGAAGTGTCATTAAAAGTCGAAGTAATGTAACCAGAACTAGTCTGGTTTAAGAATCCCTTTGTGGATGCAAATTTATCTAACAAGTTAGAAACATGGTCTTTAGTCAAACTAATCCTTGTAATGATTAATTTAGTTTGAAGGTTTAAAGATGGATCTTCAAATACTCTATCGAGCCACATGGTATCATGTAAAGTCTTTCCATCACTTGTATATGCAACCCCAACTATATCTGGAACAACAATGCCTCTAGTACAATTTGCTATAATTCGACTATCGGTATCATTAGCGGATTTCTGTATGAATGAATGTGGTGGTATCCAGTCCCGACTCCGATCATAAAATTGTTGAAGGAGAAAGGATGGGGGTGTTGCATGTAGATAGTTGACTTGCAAACTGGGAATTGTAATAGGAATAAGAGCTATATAGAGCAATAATAGATACTTCTTAAACTTCAATAGCCTGAGTATTTCAATCCGTATTACGCTGTATTATTTTGTCCCCTTCTGGACACTGAACTGGTATACCGTCAAATGAACATATTTGAGCCTCTGAACGTCCTTTTGATTGTTCAGAATTGTAATCAGAAGATCTTGCTATTGCCATTTGCAGCATATCCGTAGAGAAGATAATAAATCCACCCGTAGCTAAAGTTACAAAACACAACAATACCGATAACCCGACTAGATTGTGAATCATGACCTTAGTCATATAGCATAAATAGATATGTTTAGTGTTAACTTAAATAGTTTACTAATACAGGCTAGTAAAAAATCCTATTTGTATTAAGTATGGTTGGTGTGTTCTTTAGTTAGCGCCGCAATTCTCTAAAATGGAATCATTCTGGTCCTGATATACACTTTATCTGGCCAGTGTCAGGATCTTTCACGGTGTCTCCGTTACTATCGGTTTCTGGGATTTTACCATTAGGACATGGATTATCCTGTCCATAAATTGGTGTTGCTACAATGATCAACGGCATAATAACTACAATAATCATGATCATTAAACCGATCAACAAGGTATCCATTTCGTTGATATTATTAACGTCATACATGTATTAAACCTTTTATAATATGATCTTATGAGCACATCGTAAAGGTTATTTCGTCTATTCACGCGTTGGCCTCTGGGTATTTATCATCTTTCTTGAATCATTTGAGTGTCTTGCTAATCTCAGACTTTTGTAATCTATAAGTCTGTCTTTGTAGATATGTGATCTTTCCGAACCAGTTTTCCAATCGAATCCCCGCTGAAAGAATATTCTCTCCTGCAGAAATGGTTCCCTACTTTACAGAGTTTTCGTTCGAGACAGTACCTTGAAGTCGATATAGTACCTCCCCAAACGAATACTAATGAGCCCAAAATAGAATAAGTCATGTACGCCGCTTGCAGCAACATTCAGATATCAGAGTTTGTGACCAAGAATACCTTAGACTATTTTTAGGATTATTTTCATATTTCCTACCATGCACCACAAAACATATTATCAGTTGGGTTTGGGAGTGACAGCATACTTATTTCAAATATCAGAAAAATAGTCTAAGAATAATACTGGAAAATATTCCGTCTGTTTACAAGCTACCATTTTTCGTGAGATACTTTGGTAACAGTAATTGTATCAGTGTGATAATGGGAATTATTGCAACGGCGAATGTGCCCCATGTTCGTATTTTCTCTCCCTATTTTTCCTTCATAATAATAGGAGTCTGTGGAACCAAATATACAGATATTTAACAGGTCGGAGCTTGTCTGTGTTAAAAGCTTTTGAAATGTTTATCGATTCTCTCTCATTTGTAATGTAAATTTGAATGATTTTAAAATAGACTTTATCATTAATCCCGAAGTTTAAATATCGTCTGAGATATTTGTTGTACGGTGCTAGTGTCTAGCATATAACATTTTTTGATAAATTAATGGTTGAACTTGATCTATTTTTTTTCCAAGGTCGAGTACTATTGTTTGTTCATCAATTCCATCTCCATATTGAATTAGTGTATACATGCATTTCTTTTTCCATAGCGCCCCGACTAGGCCTGGGCAAAATGTTACAGGCTTATGGTGGGCTCAATTTCATATGGTACGAGATATTCTAGAAATGATAGGAAACTTGACCTATTGTTTATCTGTTAAGAGTAGCCTGTAGTCGTTCTGCAGCTTCAATTAATAATGTCCTTTCTTTTCTTGGTAATACTTCTTCTATTTGCTCCACTTTACCTTTAAAGTCGTTGAGTTGCTTTATTGTATCATCATTATATCCATTCTGAACTTTCATTGCCTCTTGTATTTGATAAATACTTACCTCTAATTCCTGTATCTGGTGGTCTTTACTATTCCCATCTCCTTCTTTCATATCTCTATAGTTATTTCTTTTGGCTAGTTCCATTACTCCATCTTTCATTTGTTGTATGTCCATCTGTACTACTGCATCGTGGTATCCAACATTCATTAGCTCTTCTATAGTCTTGTATGAATAATCAAATACTTTATCATTAACTTCATTTTCATCATCCATGCGATCTACATGTACCACTTTGGTTAACCTAAATCGTCCTTCTAAGAGTTCCGCATATTTTCTTCTCTTTCCTTTTGTGTTTATACTAGTTGCACAGCAATTCAGAATATGTTTAATCTCCTCTTCAGAGGCACCTTTTTGTTCAGCTAGATTCTTAAATTGCTTAGTCAAATCAACATAATCTGTTATTACACTTGCCACTTGTTCATCGTAATCTGTTTTGCC
>DATBGR010000347.1:0-17409 GCA_036557905.1 Nitrososphaeraceae archaeon
TATCCCAGTGGAGTCTACAGTAGGAATATGGTCAAGCTGTATTTTATGTTCGTTCATATGAATAACTCTTCGTGTTGTATATATTACAAAGTTAGCATTTATACGTCCAAGAATTTTAAATTCATCCTCATCTGCTTTGACAGCAGAAATGCCTGACCAATCTAAGGCTACACTTCTATGAAGTGAAATGGTTCCTGAAGGTTCTAATTTCCGTACATAACCTTGCGGATCCAGCATTACAAATTTTCCTTTCTCAGTTATTTCTCTAAGGACATCCAACGGAACCTCATCAATAACAGGGCTTACTATCCAAGCATCCGCATCTATATCACTTACGTCTTGAACTGTGAGGGGATTACATTTGGACAATAGGGTCACTTGTCTAGTATCATCGTATTGTCTGATAGAAAATTTTGTCGTCAAACATTCTTTTTCAAAATCCTTGATATCAAGCTTACGATTTAGAAAATCTCGCTTATCCTCTGGAATATCTCTTCCCACTTTGGTGACTAGAATAGTTTCGAACCCCAGTTGTCTGCAAGTTAAGCCACAATAGCATGCCGGACCTCCTAAGTGGTAATCACCTTCGTTGTCTATTGAGTCTAATGTTATGTGTGATGCTATCGCTATTTTCATCTATATTACTCTTATCAAGTGTGAGCGCATTGACCCATTTAAATATCGTAGTCTTCTTGTGATCATGCAATGCAAAGATAGGCCAAACAGACTATTGATAAAACCGTCGAACAAAAAAGGTTGGCGGGTCGATGACAAGGTACTGCGTGTTATCTGCTATTCTATAGAGAAAAATAGATGAGCCTATGAAGATCGAAATCGCAAGTGATACTAATGCATTCGGTGACACGTCTCCCATCTAGTATGTTTATCGTTATTGGTAAACAGCCCCTCTTTCTTAATGATCGCTTCATATACGGGTTCTTGGTCATTTTGATTTGGCAATGAACCGTAGCTTTGAAGATGATGATAGATATGTCTGAGCCCCCTCCATAAAGTACTCAATTCGCGAAATAGGAGAAAGTGACATTGTAAATGGTGGGTTATTTGAGGCGCTTGAGAATTCAGCTCCAGTTGGTGGTCTAACCATATCAGCAGCTACTGCGATATTGAAAGAAATAGAATCAAATCCGCTTCACAAAATATATGTTGCAGTTTTCAAGAGGACGCAAAGCAAGGTTTGGTATTAGGAACGACACCCCTTCTTGTGAAACAAATGTTCATCTTCGGTGTAGGACGAGTAGAGGCACATAGAAGATGTGGCTATTAGAGCTGGTTGTCAGAGGAGAGGCATTGGATTCAAGCTAATAAATTACGCTACTGAACAATCAGTGCCAAAGCGATGCGTAAGAACAGTACTAGATTGTTCAAATGAGAATATTCCTTTCCATAAAAATCTGGTTATTTTCATCATGGTAACACTATGAAAATTCAGCATGATCAAGATATGGCACCTAGCCGTGCCGTATGAATTTCAAATTTCAAGTCTCTGTACTTTTGCTGACGAATAAATAACGCTTTCTTCTGTTTGGTAAAGAGACTACTGGCCTTGAAAATTTACAAATGGGAACTAAATTGCATAACTCTAGCCCATTATTTGCGGCATTGACCTTGTAATATATGGAATCCTAACTTACCAATTGTACCATGCCATTGATGCAGATGCATATTTTTTATTCCTATCAATATTCTAGGGTCGCACACCCACGTAATGTTTATAGATTTTATGATTGATTGATATATTTGTATCGGAGAGGTTATCTATAATTGGGATTATTTAATGATTATACGGACATAGAGCATAAAGTGAAAACAGAACCACGCGTGCATGAGTTATCTCTTAGCGTGGTTATTCCCTTTCACGCTGGGCGTGATATACTTGCAAAGACTGTCACAAGTCTAACTCATCAAACTTACCCTAAAGATCGAATTGAGGTTATTATTGCAGCTGATGCCAATCATGCCGATGCAAAATTCATCATTGAACAATATGAAAGAGAATTAGAGATTAAATTGGTAACACTCTCTAGCAATGGCTGGGGAGCCGCAAGCTCTAGAAATGCTGGGATAAATCTAGCTAAGAATGATATTATCGTCTCTCTTGATGCGGATATGATATGCCCTCCAAGCTTTCTAGAGTCGCACATGGTCTGGTTTCATAAATCAACTAAAATTGCAACGATTGGACCTAAGAAATTTGTAGAAGCTAGTAATATACAACCAGCAGATATAGTTCGCAACTTCACGTTGATAACATCACTTCCAGATATCCACAGTGTCTCGAATAATTTGATTGGTTCTCGCAAAGATAAAAGAATTCCAGAACTTAAAGAACTAAAGATTCACCCTTTCCCAAGTAATTGTTTTCATGGAGGAAATGTAGCATATTGGCGTGAAGATGCCATTGATGTTGGACTGTGGGATGAAACTTTCAATGGTAATTATGGTTACGAAGACATAGATTTCGGACAGCGTCTGTTTGAAAAAGGTACAAAGCTAGTTCTCGAAAACGATGCCACAACATATCATCAGGAGACTAATTTCGTTTCACGTGATGAACGACGGAACGGTCTCTCTATAAATAGAACAAAACTTTACGAACGTTATCCTGCACTTGGAAGATTCCGAAGAGATATCCTAGGACTAGCCCCATGACTTCGAATTAATCTTTCTAGTTAGTCTAATAACAGGCCCGGTTAACTTAGAGATTTTTCCACCTCCCTAGATCGTCAAATATAACGCTACTATGCATAAATATGAACAGAATAAGCCATTTGTGGACGTGTCTGAAGTTACATAATCCAGCTACCAAATATAATGCGTAATGGAGGAAAATTAAGGGATCTAACGATATGATTCCAGTCAAGATGGACATTTAATTTGCCTCAAATGATGTGATTTATTAATTTCCAAAAATAATCTTGTCATTCAAATACCGATCAATGTTCATCACGTTTACCCCAAGTAGTGAATATAGATTATCTTCATTTTTCAAGATTGTGAGGGAAGCATTCCTGATGTGATATAGCGCTTCAGGATCTAAATGAAACAATGCCGATATAGCAGCCTTAATTGGATCCAAGTGGGTAATCATCAAAATATTTTCGTTTGCATAATTTTCCCTGATCTCGTCTAACAGGCTGGTCATTCTTTCCTTCACGGATGAAAAACTTTCTACGCCATAGTCGGCCAAGGTCGGAGCCTCCTCTGCATAAAATTTTAAGAAGAGATTCCCATGTTTCCTAATTATTTCTTCATAGTTCATTCCTGCCAAATTTCCATGATCAATCTCATAAAGCCGTTCATCGATGTCGTACGAAATCCCTAGGATCTTAGAAACGATTTCAGCAGTTTCTATGGTTCGAATGACTGGACTGGCGTAAATCTTTTTGATTGGTATGTCTTGAATTAACAGAGCCGCTTCGCTAGCCTGCTGTCTACCAAGTGAAGTTAAGTGAGATTCTAGATGTCTGCCCACCAATGTTCGATTAACATTGTTTTCCGCTTCTCCGTGTCGCATAAGTATAGCCAAAGGCAAAATGTATACTCTGTTAAGTTATAGCTCTGACTATTAATATTCTATGTACGAAATCATATTTCTATTCAAGCTTTTTCATGATTAGGCCATTTGGTAATCATCACAATAATGACAATATTTGTTAGTCTGTGCATGTTATGGGCTATACACCTGAATGATAGGTACCTGTTATGTGCTTTTTACTAGCCTCAAAGAAATATTTTCGAAATACCCTCTTTATGACAGACATTACGGTTTCATATATGTTACGTTAATCGTACAATAGTTTGTTATATCCACGTTTAATCTGCTTTCTATACCTACCACGTACTATGCATATTGGTACTTGTTCAAATCGAGCTGGGAATATACTTAACGCATGCAATACCTCTTACTAAAAGATGATTATCTTCACTATCATATCCTCTTGTGAGATCTAACTACGGATAGTGGAAGGATATTTGACATCCTTGTTATGGCTAGTATGAATCTAGATTCTCATGTCTAGTAGGATCTCGACTTATGCTTATGTTACAGATAATCTATTGTGATTCATCGGTTTCATTAGATAATTTCACATATTTTCTTTTCAATTCTGTTCGTGCAGTATAATACCGTGAAGCGTGGGTTAAGAGTCCTGTCGAATCTATACTTACAAAGATATGGTTGGTACCACTAATTACAATGTATGACGAAATTATGTTTTCGAGCAGTGTATCGTTGACTCTGTAATCTTCTGCTATGTTGTAATGAAGAAATACGTGATAATCATAAAAATAATCTAATGTAATAGGTTTCGATTGACGACTCGACAAACATCCCATAACTCTTCCTTAAGTTCGTACTGTCTTATTGTGATCAATATTGGACACTGCCACATCGTAAAGACAAGGTTGCTCTTTCTGCAAATAAACAGCAGTATCCTTGAATTTACAAAGTTCTAATGATGTTCAATACCTGGTTTCTATATAGCCAATCTCATCATTACTCCTATGATAACAACACAACCAGATCTGATTCAAATTCAATGCAAAACAGAATAACTCATCGCACAAATATCAAATGCCTGTTAGGTAGCTGAATATTTAAGCTGCAAGAAATCAGAAAGTGGACAACTACTAATGCAGAATAGTCCTCATCAAGAAGAGGTTACTTGCTAATACTACTGCACTCATGGGTTTCTACTAACCATCTATTTCTAGTTTTGATGATTTGAGCTCTTCAATCAAAGCTCATAAGGTTTTGATTCATGATTATCAAACATTGACTGAACTATTTTGCAAAAATGAGGAACAGAAATGATGCTAAATTTAAGCATGATAAACTATTAATCTCATATAAAGGCTCTATTATATACTTGAAACCTTTTATTCTCACAGTGTGTTAATTTTCATACCACTACCACAATGTCATACATAAATCCATCGCCAAGAATCCGCATTTGTAAAGAAAATCAGATTTTATTTCTTCTGTAGTGTATTCTGCTGCGTTTCTTCGGAGATTTGAGGATATACATGAATTGTGATAAAAAATTAACTTCTTGCCCTGTAGCCATTTCAGATTCATAATTTTATGATATCAAATGGACAAGAAAGATTCGGGCCCGGAGGGATTTGAACCCTCGACCTGACGCTTAGGAGGCGTCCACGCTATCCATTTTTCGCCCATATTTCTGGTCTGCGCTACAAGCCCATAACGTTCTGCATCTATGCGCCAATTTATATTTAATCTAGATCTGATGGGCAAGGCTTTGAGTTTAGCATACTATTAAAAGTGGTCGAACTAGTGAGTGTTCTCTTCGTTGGTATTGGCATCTGTAATCTGAAGAATCATGATATGGACTTCGTATTAAGGGATCTTTCCCTTGCATTTTAAATTTGGGTCATTTCTTTACGTTGGAATTGCCATAGGTTGTGACTAGCAATAATATATATATACTATCTAGTGGGAATCTTCCATGGCTAAAAAAATTAGGGTTGCTATAGCTGGAGTAGGAAATTGCGCATCAGCCCTAGTACAGGGTATTAATTATTATCGCACAAATAGGAGCGATATTCGTATAAAGGCAGTTGATAATCTTAGTAGTAAAACTAACACGAGTAATGCTGAATCACATTTAATTGAAAAAAATAGTGACCAGAATCGAAGCGATGGTTTGGGTTTGACCTCCTATAATTTGGGAGGATATGACCCAAATGATGTTGAGTTTGTAGCAGCATTTGACGTAATCGATTCGAAAGTAGGAAAGGATCTATCTGAAGCAATATTTGCTGAGCCAAACAATACTGTCTTCACCTCCCATGTTGACAAATTGGACGTGAAGGTACAAAAGGCAGAAGTTTTAGACGGAATAGGCGACCATTATCTTGGAAAAGTCCAGATATCTAACAACTCATCGACTGATGTTGCACAAACGTTGAAAGATACACATGCAGAAATATTGTTAAATTATCTACCTGTGGGGAGTAGAGAGGCAACACAATTCTATGCTGAAAAATGTCTTGAAAGTGAAGTCTGTTTTATTAACGCTATTCCTGTATTTATCGCATCTTCTCCAAAGTGGCAACAAGCATTCAAAAGTAAAGGTGTGCCGTGCGCAGGAGACGATGTGATGAGTCAAATTGGGGCGACTGTCCTACATAAAACGTTAGCGAAACTGTTTGTAGATAGAGGTGTAAACATAGTTGAAACATATCAATTGAATATTGGTGGCGATATGGATTTTTATAACATGCTCGACGAAGATCGTTTAGAAGACAAAAGGATTAGCAAAACCAGTGCAGTAGCAGCGATGGCACCATACGAAGTCCCAATGAGGATCGGACCTTCTGATTATGTCAGCTTCCTTAAGAACGACAAGATTTCGTACATTTATCTTCGAGGAAAATATTTTGGTAATGTACCAGTTGAAGTCGACGTAAAACTAAGGGTTGTCGATGCTTATAATAGCGCTGGTATTATGATTGATGCCATTAGAGCTGCAAAGGTTGCTATGGATCGAAACATTTCTGGCTCTTTAGAAAGCGTCTCTGCTTATTGTTTCAAACATCCACCTAAACAAATGTCGTATAACCAAGCCAAAAAGAATTTCATTGATTTTGTAGAAGGCAAAACAGATATTTGATACACGACCTATGGTTTATGAGCGTCAAAGAACTTAACTAACAACTGATATTCAATCAAGACCAATTACGCATCTGAATAGCAATGTGCCTTCCTAGTACTAAACGCCCAGTCTCTATCAGTTATAATACTGAATCTGACTATCTAATGCAAATCTTACTCATTCTCGTAATAACGTGTTTCTAGTCAGGTCATTGCTGGCTGGCTATTTGAGTACGTCGCCATGACAAATCTCTAATACGTAGCCAAGATCACCTGAAATGCATTTGATTGATGATAATAAACAACAATTTATTAGTCTTATCATCTCTAATATCTATTTACATATATTGTCTTGACTTGTACAACTTCAAACCCAAAATTTCTGTAAAGATTAACTGTGTTTTCGCTAGCTAATGAATGAACAACGAGATCTCTGGTACTCATGATTCTCGTAGATGTTGCTGCATATTCTATCAACTTCGTTGCGATACCTTGGAGCCTATATTGTTTCAAAATACCTAAGCAGTACAGTCCAGTTACATCTCGATATCTGTATAACAGCATGCATCCAACCGGGGTATTTTCTTTATCAGGGATATGCGCCACAGTTAAAACAAAAGTTCCCATATTGTGTTTAATTGTCTTGCTTACCTCGAGCCTCCACTCGAGAACAGAAAATGCCTCACAAAAAATTTTAACCCATAGTTCAGATTCCCTTTGAACTTTTATATTGACAGGCTGACCATACCGTCCCCTATTCCTTAGACTGAAATGGTTCGATATCTTCAGAACAAAAAGCTTATCAAGCATTTTGAATCCTCTTCCTCTGACCAGGTCTGTCAAATTGTCGCCATGTGAAAGGTCTGGGATATGGACGTAAAGATCACATTGATTCTTCGCACATATATCTGAAGCCTTATCTAAGGTCTTACTTACATTAACACAAGAATTGATTTTGTTTAATTTATTAAAAAAATAGTCATCTTTTAGCTTGTCATTAAGGAATAAGTTGGCGCACTCGTCTAATCTTTGAAATGTAGTCCATAAAGAACAGAATTGGTTCTCATTATCTTCTATAGGATCACTAGTAACAAAGGCCAAATATATTCGTCATCTTTTCGAGAATATTTCTGTCGATCCCATTGGCTAGCCCATCCATCAAAATATTCAGAGCTCCTGGTGTATCAAAATCATTATCTAATCGTGCTTGGAACTCTGCAAATATCTTGTTGCTATATGCGCTATTATTAGCGGTCACTTTTGAAAGAACGCTGGCAGCAATAAGTTTATCAATAGCAATAAATTCCTTAAGATGGTTCTTGGAAAAGGATAGTTCTTCACGATAGTGTTTGGACAATAAGTACATTTTGATGACATTGGGTAAAAATTCTTTGACTAAATCTCTAATCTTTAATGTATTTGACAAGGAGTTAGACATTTTGTTTCCGTTAATCGTAACAGTCCCTACGTGAGTCCACCAGCCCACTGGTTTACGTATATTAGTAAGTGTTCTCAATTGTCCAAGTATAGTTTCATGATGAGGATAAATTAGTTCTATGCCGCCGCCATGAATGTCATATTGACCTCCAAAAATTGACATAGCTATCGACACATCTTGTATGTGCCACCATGGAAATCCATTTCCAAAGGTCGAACGGTAAAACTGTTGACCTGAAAGATTAACAGAATTCCAAAGAAGCACGTCTTCTGGATTTCGTTTGTGAGGTGCTATATCGATCCTGAGCTCCCTAAGTTTGTCACAAGACATGCCAGACATTTCCCCGTAGCCAGGGATCTTCCTAACATCAATATACATGTTACCAGATGCAGAATATGCAATTTTATTACATGATAGCTTTTTTATTATATCAATTGCTACATTGACATAATTCGATACTCTAGCCAGGAGCAGAAATCTATCTGTTCCTAACGAAGAGATATCAAACAAGAATTCATCCATGTAAAAATTAGTTACAGCTTGGATCGATTTTCCGACACTTTCCGCTTTTGATGAAATTTTTGGATCTAGGTCAGTCATAATAACTACAGCAATAGCATCGAAACCTTTATGAATAAAATATCTAGTCATAAGGTCGTAAAAATAAATTACGCGTGCGTGGCCCACATGACACGTCTCGTATAAAGTTGGGCCACAAACGAGAATTCTAATCTGTTTCGAAGAAGGATTTATGGCAATCGGTTTCGAACTTAAGGCATCAAATATTTTCATGGTTTGACTTCAGATAAAAACCTCTGAGAAAAGTAATCACAATGAGAGGAACGCAATTTAATAATCAATAAAATAACATCGACCTCCAATATCTGTTTTTCTGTGCCTCGAATTTAGACTGGTTTTGATTGTGCTAGTATTTTTATGAGTCTGGCAATTCATGTGCATGAGATCTATATTTAATAATCCTTCTGCAGTGTATAGAGTTGTAGGGGATTGAGGTTAGAGAGGAAGTTAAATCCTAAGGATTTGGAAAGCCATCTTAATTCACTAGATCTAGACGATGGCGTGAGAATAGATGGTACAAAGAAAAAGATGTTTACCAATAAGACCAATGCTAATGAGTTCGTTTTGCAAATAAAAGTGGAAAACGGAAGTGAGGACATATACTATTACAGATCCACTTCTAGGGTGATGCGTCTGGTTAACTCAACTTTTAATGGAAAATATTCGATTTCAACATATTAATAACTCCAGTTTAGAATGGGACACTTGCTGAGAAAGCGAAGGAACTTTAAGTAGATGTCTACTGATATTCACTGATAAACGCATTAGATTATTATGTGAATGAAATAGGGTGGGAGTTGATTTTCCTGAATTAGTCAAAGATGCATTGTCAGTCTAAATCGAGATATACAACTAGATAAACTAAGTATTAAAGTCTTATCGCGGCCTGTTTTGCTTCTCACGACACTTATTTTTACTGCACTTTTAAATTAGAAATTGTGTACCCGACTTATTGAGAATTTGAGACAAAGGCAGAGGAAATCTTAAATTACCTTGAGAATTTAATCCTATTGTACATAAGGATTGAAAGAGTTGAAAATTTAGAATCTCACGTTAAACCTACTGTGTTCACCAAATTAGATGCGTATTGTAACTCATATATTACATTGTAAAGTTAAATTTGCAACTAGCGTCTGTAATTCAAATCTTCACAGGTTTAGATTACGCGTCAAGTTCATTTTAGCATCTAATAATTAGTTGATAGTAAGAGTCCTTTCTGAAATGCAATTCTGACTCTTACATTATATATTTTGTTTTGGTTCAAACAAGGGCACCAAAATTGGTAAACTAATGGGCGTTGCAGATTATCTAGCCCTTGAAATAGAAACTTCGATAGTTGAAACATTTCTCGTTCTTCCATCATCAGACTGTATACTCTCGGTCCCTACCTTTACTGGCCCTACCTTGTAACCAAGTGTGTCCATACGTTTGACAATTATCTGGGCAACGTCAACTGCTCTAGTTATGCTCTTTCCTCTAGCTTTTATTACCACCATTGGTTCATTTGCGAGTTGGACTAATGTGGCAGTCACATACGTCATAAGGGGCTTCTTACCAATAAAAATCTCGTTGCTTGCTTTACTTGAAATGCGCGCATTTGTAGAGGACATCGAGTTAAATTATGCCTGTGAGTGAGATATATAATGTTTGTTAATGCTGGCCCAAAATCTATAATTTCTTAAGGCATGCTTATTGTTCAGTTAATCGACAGGAATATTAGATCTAGGATTATCAAATTTTTATTAGTGCATTAATAATTCCAGAATTCAATTCAGTACGCAAGCACAATAATGAAGACGTTCAATCACTCATGTGCGTAATTCCTATTCCAGTTAGTTTCTATCCTAAGTCAAATGTAAAATGAAGAAGAAATAGAACTGTGAATTCAAGTACCCTTAACGACACATCTTCAGATTAGGTAGATAGAGTAAACCTGGAGTTGTGCAATAAATTTCATTCCAGACATTACTTTTTATGGGTTAGGGATCGCCATAAATAATCCTATGATTTCATTGAAACATTGTATTGGTAGAGGGAAACTTTTCTTCGAACTATAATTGGCTACGTTTCTCTGTTCAATAACTAAAAGTCATTTTACATTAATTCAAACTGGTTAGTAGTTCAATTGGATTATAAGGTAATAATAAGTTGATAGGAAAGACATATTACAAATTACTGGAAGGTAACCCCGACAAAACAACAGCTCCGTATATGCTTGAATATCGAGATGGAATATTTTGCCTGTCGCGGAGTTAGATTGGAAGTTTGATCCCTTCAAAATATTATTCGTTCTTGTAACTATGGCAGATTCCCAAGGCTAAGTGACAGTTGGTATAGTTTTCGTGACAAAAATTTTATGAACAAAATTGAATTTGCCAATTTTGGATGAATTAGTTACATTACATGTTAGGATTTCTAAATTTGCAATTTAGATAGAAGTCTGCTATAAATAACCTTCAATGCTCTGTGTCAGTCTCTGAATGTTTCTTCAATATGCTTTCAATTTCTAACGGATTCTTGGATATTTCTTCCACGGCCACGGGATCTTGAACCTCGTAGCAGTGAAGCAGTTCCTCGTGATCTTTGAAAAAGAGAAAGACTCTTCCTTCGAATAAACAGTGATATAACTCGTCTGTATTCATTTTTTCAGTTTGTAATTTTATACCGTCGGGTTGTATAGTGACGGGGTAATCCAAAGTAACATTCTTTTTGGCAACATGATAAAAAAATTTAACTACTAATAGTTCGACCTTTTATACCCAAGGGATCCCAAAAACTCGATTTCAATTCAGACTGTACTATAATTTTTTAGTGGCTATTGTATGCTAATCACGTGGTCCTAAAAGACTATTTGCTCATGATACGGTTGCCGAATCTCTTTACTGTCCCATCTAATATTATCGTAGGCTATATTACGCTTCAGGGATCTGCTACTAATGGATTATCTATATTGTTGCCCTTGGTAATATTTTCCTCATGTTTGATTTATACTGCTGGGATAATCTTTAACGATTACTGGGATATTGAAACTGATCGTCGAGAAGGGCGTTTAAGACCATTAGTATCTGGATCAGTTACCAAGAAATCTGCCATGATATTGGGTCTTAGTTGCCTGGTTTTAGCCTCGGTTGTTTCAGCATATGTAGGGCTTCTAACTTTCTTGCTATCATCCATAGTTATTCTTATCGCATTATTTTACGACTTTAAACTGAAACGAACTAGAGTTGCTTCTATTACAATGGGTTCAGCTAGAGCATCCAACGTACTTTATGGGGCATCACCAGTCCTATTTGGTGGTCTATTTGAATCTGAAGGCGTACAGCGGCTAACCATAGAATCTGTTTGTGTGTTCGTATACGTGGTAGCTATAATGCTTGTGAGCGCAAGAGAAGCAGGTGCAGCTCAGTCTAATCCAAAGTGGCTTTTTGTGCCAACTCTATTGA
This sequence comes from Nitrososphaeraceae archaeon, assembly GCA_036557905.1. Lineage (GTDB taxonomy): Archaea > Thermoproteota > Nitrososphaeria > Nitrososphaerales > Nitrososphaeraceae > JARBAU01. The sequence goes on from DATBGR010000347.1 coordinate 12,098, forward strand.
TATCAATCGTCGTGATTGTCATGATCACATCGGTGATCTTCGGAAAATATAAGACGGACTTGCTAGGAAACTTGGCGATTTTGATATTAATAATTTGCTTTGCAATGTACAAGTTGACGAAGAGAAGCAAGCCGGAGATTGGAAGTGATCAAATTCAGAACCTCGTTAAGATTCTTGTTTTATGTATGGTGATACTTGATTCATCATTCGTTAGTGGAATTTCTGGACTGTTTTTCGGAACCATAGTTGCATTTTTCATAATCCCCGGCATAATCCTTTCTAGACTCCTCTATGTTACGTAATTGGAATCATTTTTAAGTCATTCATTCAGCTCAGTAGCCAGGAGGCTAGTACCGAATTGAAACATACTATAGTCATTAATATGGTGGGACTAGAACACGGACATCTAGATTCAAAGCTACCGAATTTGGCTAGGATTGCTAGTGAAGGGGAGTCGTCTAAAATCGAGCCCGTCTTTCCTGCTGTGACCTGCACTGTTCAAGCCTCTCTTCTTTCAGGTAGGCCGCCTAATGAGCACGGAATTATTGCCAATGGTTTCTATGATAGAATTAATCATGATGTTTGTTTCTGGGAACAGGCTAGCGGGTTAGTTTTGGCAGATAGGTTATGGGACAAAGCATCGAATCTAGGAAAAAAAATGGGATCGAACTTCAAGAGCGCAGTACTATTCTGGCAAAATACAATGTATGCTTCAGCGGATATTGTTGTTACCCCAAGACCACTTCACATGGCTCAGGCTACAATTCCATGGTGCTACTCTAAACCTGTAGGTTTCTACGATGAGAAACTAGCCCCAAAATTGGGAGGATTTAATCTAGCATCTTACTGGGGGCCATTTGCATCCCGTCAATCAAGTGAGTGGATAACTAACGCTGCGAAATATGTTTTAGAATTTGATAGACCTAATCTCATGTTATTATACCTACCACATATTGACTATTCTGCACAAAGATTTGGAAAAAATAGTTCACAAGTACTTGATGATTTAAGATATGCTGACACATTAGTGGGTGAACTAATGGAAAATATTATGAAATTAGGACTCGCAGACCAGACTCAATTTATCGTAATTTCGGAATACGGTTTCAGCGATGTGAAGTCGTCAGTTAGTATTAATTTGAAGCTTCGGGATGCGGGGCTTTTGGCAACTAGGAGGATCGGGGGACAGGAATACTTGGATTATGAATTTAGTAAAGCCTTTGCAATGGTCGATCATCAAATCGCTCACGTATATACCAAGATAAACTCTATTGAAGAAACAAAGAAAATTTTGGAAAATGTGGAAGGAATTTCTGAAGTTTTAGAATCAGACGAGAAGAAAAAGCTGAATATAAATCACGAGAGATCGGGGGAGTTAATTGCGATATCTGACAAGGATTCTTGGTTCAATTATTACTGGTGGTATGATGATTCTCTATCTCCTACCTTTGCGCGCACAGTCGACATTCATAGAAAACCTGGCTATGACCCTGTAGAACTCTTTTTTCAACCTTCTACTAAATCTGTGCCACTTGATACGACCTTGATAAAGTCATCGCATGGTCGCCTACCAGATGTCGACTCCGGTGAGGGATTTGCTGCTTATCTCTCTAATCGCAAAGGGTTTATGAGTAGACACAAGAATGTCGACTCTGTTCCGGATTCATGTGACGTTGGAAAATATCTCATGCAACTTGTAACTTGAACTAAAAGGAAATTTTAATGGACTGACTAGTTTTGAAATACGCTATAACCCTTTCTTCATTTGCGCATTTAGATGAAGGGCTATTCGGAACCCTCGCTATGCTACAAGAACAAGGATATGATGCAGTAGAAGTATTAGGCGATCCGATAAATCCCGGCTTGGACACAATTAAGGCTACCTTGGATACTTTTGACCTGGATGTCTCTGGAGTATCTGGAATGTGGGGAGTGACGCTGCATGATAGGTCCAGGTTTCACACCAACCTTATAAGTAACGATCCTACGCTTGAAAAGAGTTGTATTGAATACGCCAAATATTGCTTGGGCCTTTGTAACTTGTTTGATGGTAAAAATGTAAATATTTGCCTCACATCTGACGAACAACCATTATCCATGTACGAATTAACACATGGAGTTGAATGTTATTTCGAAAAGCAACGTATAATGGATGCCAAGATAATACCATTGCTAATTCTCTTGACCAGAATTGCCAAGGATAATGGTGTAAGACTCCTATTGGAACCTCTAAATCGGTATTGTAGTCAGCTCTGTAATACCGCAGACGAAGCTGGAATTATCGCTGAGAAGATAAACGATGATAGTTTTGGAATATTGTTGGACACATATCACATGAATATCGAGGAGGCTTCCTATGAAATCGCGATACAGAATTCAAAAAAATGGTTGAGGCATACTCATTTTGCAGACAGTAATAGAAAAATGCCTGGATATGGGCATATCGAATTCACTTCAATCGTTAACGCTCTCAAGAAGATTGGGCATGAAGAATACATCTGCTTCGAACCGAATTTGTCTTGCAATGACTTCAAGGAAGCTACAAAACAAGGTTTGGATTATATCAAAAGGATAGAAAATTCAAGTTGATTTAATATGCCATCGTAAGGGACTTTAGACCCATCATGATTTTATTACCTGTGGCAATTTGAGAATCATTTGAAAAGCAGATAAACGATGGAATGCTTCCAGTCACAATCTTTCCCGCCATTGGTTCAAATAGTTGATGATCTATTTGCCCACGTCACTATTGAAAACGTACTAACTGCTGATCCAACTATACCCGCGATCAATGCTCCTATTATTGCCTGATTGAGAAAATTTGGAACTATTCCTGCAAACCAATTAGCCACACCTGGCAAAGATAGGTAGCCTATTGCGCCTACTGCAAACCCAAGTATCCAAAAGATCAATAAGGCAGTTCTTCTAGACAACGAACCTTCCTCCAATGACTACGTGACCAGGTCTAAAGTCTTGCTCAATAAACATGTGACTACATGGCGAAAGCACATCAAAATTATTATAACCGATTTGATAAGCACGTTAGTTAATTTTTATAAATATAACATGCACAAAATGTGTTTTCACTTAGAACATTTTTCTATGATTTAATATACAAACATATTCTAGTCCATAATGTGTGGGATCAATTTTGGTTAAATGCCAAGCTCAGAGATTTTTTTAAACTATGGTAAACATCTTATGACCATTCCAGATAAATAGGATGTTTCCTGCTTGGTTTTGAACGAAGCATGTTACTAAGAGATTTTTTACACCCATTAGGGGCACAGTGTGGACTTCGAAATAATCTTTTGATAGAGCCTATCGAAATTCAAAAAACAGGTCTCTATTCTGTTGAAAAAACCAAGGGTAGAGAACGGAAAGAGTTATGGAGCATCACCGGTATTGGTTTAGGAGCACTGAAGTACTTTGAAAGTAGCTCGTCTAGCACTGAGAGTTACACGTGCTCTTTGCTGAGCCAGTATATAGGCTAGGTGTTGTGATGACTTCCCAAGGTTATTTTACCCGGTGTCCAGAATGTCAATCAGGATTAATCCATGACTATAGCAAGGGTGAATATATCTGTCAAAACTGTGGATGCGTAGTAATGGACCAGGTAGATGATTACGGGCCGGAATCGATTTCTACCGACTTCGAAGAGAAATCAAAAAACACTCGCGCGAGTGGTTTTACTAGTTACTCTCTTCATGATTTCGGCCTTAGAACCGAGATTGGACCAGGTTCAAAGGACTATAGTGGCAAATCAATAGACCAGCATATCTCTGAACAAATGAATAGCATGAGAAAATGGCATTCTAGGATAAGAGTTGCTACCCCTAAAGAACGAAGACTGTCAAACGTGCTGTCCAAAATCAATGAGATATGTTCTGGAATGTCTCTGCCCAAGACTATTACTGAGACAGCCGCTATGATCTATAGAAACTTTGAAAATAACAATGATGCAAAGGGCAAGTCTATTTTGTGCATGGCAGCAGCTACGATATACATGGCCTGCAAGAGATGTTCGGTAGTGAGATCACTAAATGAGATAGTCAAAGCTGGAGGAACATTGGGATATGAGAATTCAAGTTGCAAATTGGCATCAAAATACTATAGAATGATGGTAATGGAGATGGGAATGTTCGGCAATTTCTCTAAGAGTGAGGATCAGAAAGCCTACTTTGGACATGAGAAATCATTCGCGACGACCCAAATGCTTTCTCAGGATAGAAATTATTCGAATTCAAAACAGTCGATAAATAGTCAGTTTGAGGAATCACATCGATCTAGATCAAATACTACTACTACAAAATCTACTATGAATATTGCTGAAAGCAACGAAATATTGGTTGGTCTGAAGGCGAGTCATGATTCTCTTTCGGAATTGAAGGGTGTGCCTTCAAATTCTAATATATTAAATAGTTATGCTATTAGACCAGGCGAGACTTCGAGTACACAATCTAGCGCAATCTCTACTCCTAGTCAGCAGTATCAGTCTTATATCCAACAGGTTTCAATCCATTCCGCTGCTACAGTGGCTATAGACCATTATATTTCAAAGCTTGCGAATAATGCAAAAATCGATACAAAGGTGGAACGACTGGCTATTGATATCGCACACAAAACGAGTAATCATTTTCTCGCCGATGGAAAATCCCCACACGGTCTAGCAGCTGCTTATATTTACATGGCATCTGCGCTACTAGGATCTAGCCTGTCGCAAGTCGAAATTTCAGAAATAGCAGGCATTACTGAAGTAACAATCCGTAATAGATGTAAGGATATTTTATGCAATTTTAAAATAACGATAAAGCTCAAGCCACAGTCAAAGACCTGACAAATAGAATTTACAAAATCTAAACTTTTTTTACGTTTTTATATTAACATGTAACTGCTTTGATATCTTAACCACTTTTGAGATTTGATATAATCAGGCAAAAGTATTGAGACCTTCAATGCATGAGGAATGTTTCTTTAACAACTATGTCATTGCAAATTCCCTTCAGAAGTACCAGTTTTACATGGATGAGAATTATCGCAAATCTGAATAGACATTTCATTCTGTTTTGTACTATTGTTGCCTAGGCTGCTATTTTCGTTCGCAGTATGAGATTTGGAGTTTTTTCCCGAGTTCTTTATGAGTTCGGACTTAGCCGAATCACTATTGGCAACTACTGTATGATTAGTAGAGATGAAAGTGTAGAACAACAATGCAAGAAACAGTGAAGCAGTCAAGAAATTTTTAAAATGTAAGAGGCGCTTCATCAATTTAACTAGAGAGATGCGTTCCAAAATACTTTATTAATCTATTT
>DATBGR010000348.1:0-5986 GCA_036557905.1 Nitrososphaeraceae archaeon
CACTTTGTCCTGCCCGTCATCTACTATAACTAACTCCTTATTTGGATAATCTTGGCGCTTAAAGTATTTTATTGCCTGAGCTGCAAATTCTGACGGTTCTTGGTTGGCATTATATTACCAGTGGAGCATCGATGCTAGGTAATGATCTGGTAGATTCCCTCTTTACAAAAATATGAATTAATTCTGATGGAGCAAAAATTGCAAGCTTCCCCCAGACACTGGAGTATTGCAACGAGGTCTAGATGAACATGATATCTTTAAGGTTGCAGAGATATGTCATAATAATTTATCAAATAGAATTTCTTATGCGGAGATTCTGAAAAAAGAGATTATAAATACTATACAGAAGATTATGAAAATTCCTATGGAGAATGCTTGTCTGGCTATGCGTACTATAAAAAACAACTAGTAATGGTAAGTTAGCCTATACCCAGCAGGTGTGCCATGATTGTCAAAATTAGTATTACTGACCTAATAAAGTTATTTTTGACGAGTGATTATTAATAGTGTCAAAATATACTATTTCATAGTCAATAGAATCCTGAATTCAATTCCCAAATCCCAAATAATAAAGACCTAAAGTCAGTCAGTCATGTGACAATATCCTCTACCAATTTTGTAAAGTCATGCCAAGTCAAACACATGAAATGTCAGCATGATACAATTTAAAATGAGTAACTACATTCTAGACTAAAAATGGTATTCATGACTATGAGGTAGATATAGACAGAGACCTGCTAGAAATTACTATAAACTCATATGGCATACACAACAAAGATAGAAGCATATTGTGGGTCGGCAGTTTCTACATATTTGGACTGGTGAAAACAAAAATTACGATTCTTCAATATAGACAAATTTGAGGAGATATTATAACTTGCGAAATCCGCAAAACGAATTAATATAATAAATATCGCAAAACAGACACAAAAAAGATTATAATGAACAATTTTGATAATTTTGTTAATCTGTAATATTTCCATTTGAAATATATAGCATGTCAGATCGTTTGTTAACATCTATAAATAATTTGTAAAAAGTTCCAAACAATTGAACTTGATTGTATTACGTGTTACATAAAAGTATAACAGTATATTTGTTATATGAGGGCATACATACATCATATCTTATGGTACCCATAGATGCAGCTGAATTTGATGCACATAAGAATATTAATACAGTGATAGTTCAATTTTTATGTCATAACAAAGGAAAGGGGTTTTCAGCAAAAGAAATCGCTGATGCAGTTGGGATAAAGGAAGAAGAAGTTAATCATGCAATGGTTAAACTCAGCTTGACAGAGTTATTTAGTAATATTACAGCTGGATTAATATCAAAAAAATCTGAGCGCCACGACAGAAAGCCTGTAATGACAAAAATAGAGGATATAACAATAAATGGCTTAATCTATTATCGTTGCGTTGAATATACTTTGGATTAACATACTGTCTACAAATTGATGAAAAAGTTTTTAAGAAAATGATGAGAATATGATCTTTAACAATTATTATCGATTACAATGAATTCCCACAATTAGGAACAAAAGAGGTTAGAAAATGGTTTGGAAAATTAAGATTATTATTTCATTATCTTAGCTCGAGATTTAATCTACCAGTAAAATTAATTCAAAACACAACATTATAGAAGATTGAATATGTAAAATTTGCGTTGTTGTTTGACCAGACAATCCTCTAAACATGTTAGGTATTTAGACGATCGTCTGTGCGTGTAAATGTAAACTGAATAGATGTTCATTCATGTTATCTTCAGGCGAATTAATATTAAAATGCTCATCATCGACTAACTTGCTTTTCTATGATGTATAACATCTATATATTCGTACGCATCAACAGCATTATCAAATGCATAACGTATTTTTTGGAATTGTTTTCTAAACTCTGTCACATCATTTGCTATCGAAACGGGATCTTGCTTATCTATCACTACACGTTTAATAAAATTTGCAACTTCTTTCATTTCACTTTCTTTCATTCCTAACCTCGTTATTTCTGGAACTCCAATTCTTATTCCACTTGGATGCATATAGTGCCTGCCAGCTTTTATATCTCCAGGCAGTAGCTGTCTATTTAAGATTATGTTAGCGTTTTCCAGATCTCTTTCTATTGTACCACCGTCACCAAATTTTGAAACATCCACAGCAAGTTGATGTGATGCCGTATACCCTCTTTTTTCTCCCAAAACATCGAATCCAAAGTTAGCTAAAGCCCCTGCAATAGCTTTCGCATTTTTGATCACTTGTATTGCATAATCTTTTCCAAATTCTACTGATTCAGCTAGGGCAATAGCTTTTCCAGCAACATGATGCAGATGATGACTACTTGTGATACCAGGAAAAACTGCCTTCTTGATAGATTCAGCATATTTTTGTAATGATACTATAATTCCTCCTTGCGGACCCCACAGCGTTTTGTGTGAGCTCATAGTCATTGAATCTGCTCCTTCTTTTAGCGGATCTTGGAATTGACCTCCAGCAATCAATCCCGCAACATGTGCCCCATCGTAGTTTAAATACATATTATGATCGTGCATAAAATCTGCCAATTCCTTTACAGGATGTGGAAACAGAAATAGACTACCACCAAACATTCCTATACTTGGAGCTCTGTTATCCTTACGCATTTCTTCAATTTTCTTTTTCGTAGCATCTACATCTATTGTCATTTCTTCTTTTGAAAAGGGATAATGTTCAATATTTAGTCCATGTACAAGCCCAGCTGTACCCGAATGCTCTTTCTTGCCATGGGAAATATGACCACCTGAAGGAATAGACGCTGCTAGCATATAATCTCCAGGTTTGGAAAATGCGGCATAAATAGCAAGGTTAGCAACTACACCAGAAGTTGCTCTACAATCTGCAAATTCTGCTCCAAAAACAGTCTTCGCCAAATCGTTGCAGATAATCTCTACTTGATCTATGTATTTGCATCCAGCATATACCCTCTCTCCAGGCCAGCCTTCCGCGTATCTGTTGCCAAAATCAGAAATTATTGCTTCTCTTACTGCAGTACTAGGTATATTTTCACTGGCGATGAGGGGTATCGATTTATCAAACCAGGTGTGATGTTCTTTCATTAAATGCAAGATCTTGTTGTATGACTCTAGGGCATCCATGATGATTAGATGTTATATTCTCACTTTTTGTGCCTAATTTAAAATATCGCATATTAACTAATTATTGCATTGCACTTGTAGGACTCCTTTATGCGATTTTATAAAACTTAAATTGAGTGCAGTGACTACTATTACGACCTTTCTGATGTTGATGAAATATGTCTTTTTTTGATGGCTCTGCGGGTTAATATTTCTGTGCTGATAAGAATCTGCTTCAGAACATTCTGATTTATAGCTAATTATACGAAATACTAGTAGTCTACATATTTATCTTGAATCTATCATATACCTACTGCGTAATTCCCAAGTTATCACTTTGTAATCATAAATACCATTGTACTCGTTCCGCCAAAAATTACGGTACACGATATTAACACCAAAGTGTCAAATAAGTTCAAATGCTTTAAATTAAATCTAAACTAAAACTCGGATCCACTGACAATTCATGTTTATCAAAATAGACAGCTGGAAAATACCAAGTGTGGTTATTGTACTTGTGCTTTCTACAAGTCTAGTCTGTAGTCAGATGCAGTTATGCTGGGCAATATCAGGTATTCATCAAAATACTCTAAATCTAGCAAGATTAGTTAAATATAAAATAAATTCGACTGCAGTTAATTCTAGTAGTCTGGAAAACCAAAGCAATAGCCGCCAGCAGGGAAATAATATTTCTATAAAGAAAGATCAAGAGTTTAATCTATACCTTAAATCAAATCCCACGACTGGATATGAGTGGATACCTGTATTTAATGCAAGTAGTGTGAAGTTGGTTTCTCATAGCTTTAAGCCCTCCTCAATGCTCATGGGAGCTTCTGGTACAGATACCTTTGTTTTCAAAGGTATGTCTTCAGGAACAACTCTTATAAAGATGTTATATAAAAGAAGCTGGGAAAACAATTCTGTGGCAGAGAAAAAATTCGTAGTCAGCATAACTTGAATGAGCTTTACTCTATTTTATCAACTTGCTAAATTGAATTCACCATCAGCGACAGCTAATTATCATGAGTTATTATTCTGTCTTCAACAGATATTTGTTTCCTGGAATCTACAATTACCTAAAAGATAACCATCGCCATATCCTGATAAATATCTGGATACGAGTCTAACTTGCTATAGGTATCTAGTTCTATAAGATTAGAGACCATAAATAAATCATAAAGTGAACAAGAAAAAGAAAGAGAACAATCAATATGATTATCTGACTACTTATACTCGACCAATGACTTGTACGAGCATTCCGACAACTAACTTAGTCCGAAATTGTATATTATCTTATCAACTAATTCATCTAAAAATTCCAAATCTATATCAAAATACACACATAGTAGCTAGTCAAACAGACAGTCCATTCACGTATATGAATAGAATAGCGTCTTCAAGCTTTAACTAGCACATTTGATAATCGCATAAAGGCACTCCAAAGATGCAGGACATCCACCCACCCACTTATCGAGTATTACTATTGAGTGTACTGCTGTTGTCGTTATTGTTGTCTTTTGTGTTTTGGTCGTCATATTTTATAGTATTCTGTGTTGCATTAACTATCTTGTTGGAATATAGTGTATTTTCATGAGAGTCTACATTGAATCTCAATGCATTAACAGAATTGATTATTTTGTTATCGTGTACCTTGTTGTTTGAAGACCCATTTGCAAAGCTAATGCCGTCGTCGGCGTTAAAAATGGTATTGTTGTAAACTTCATTATTGTGCGATGCTGAAACAAAAATGGCGTTCATCTGATTATGGACAAAATTGTTTCTAACTACTGAGTTTGTCATATTTCTACTGAAGGTTATTCCATACCCATTGTTACTATAGACCTTATTGTTTTCAATCAATATATTGTAACAATCAAGGGAACAAATTATAGCTGTACCATTATTCCCATAAACTGTATTATTTCTAATTATCATATCGTGGGTTCCAGTATGTGGGTCAATACCATAGTGTCCGTTATTATAGAATAGATTATTTTCTATAAGCATGTCGCTCACGCTATTAGAATAGAATCCAAAATAGAGATTATGTATCTTGTTATTTCTTATTATACTTCCATCTCCACCATTATGATAATGAATGCCTGAAGTTCCTGATCCCCAACCTCCCTCATATCCTAAATATGCTATCTCAGAATTTGTGATATTTGTAGTGCCGGTCGAACCAGATTCAATCCTAATAAATGGCCTTGGATCTCCTGGATGTGTTATCTTTCCTGAGGTTTCCCTTGAACCGTAGCTCTGAGCATAATTATTTGTACTTGGATTCCACGATGTCAATTTTATAGAATCAATAACTAAACTACCATAGACATGAATACCATGCGCAACATTTCCGTCTGCTAATATTTTCAACCATTTTGTATCTTGAGGATCTAAAATAAGTGTAGCCCCCTTTTCAATTATGATGCCTGCATCTAATAGCCAGTTTCCATCAGATTCTTTTTTTATCACATTTTGTTCGTTGATTTGATTGGCAATATCTGTGAGGTGTACTAAACCACAGGATATGAGGATAGACCTTTCAGTTTTGTTATAACTAATACACTTGCCACTATTTGCTTGATTGCTAATATCATAATTAGTACCAAGTTGAATATGATTATTATTAGCGGCATCTGTGGTCTTGCCCTTTACATCAAATCCGTACAATTGTGTTGAAATAAACTGATATGACGCATGTATTATAGCACTAGATACTCCAAATGTTAGAAACGATTTAATTAAGACGGAGGTATTCACATTTAATTTAAAATCTAAATATTGGTTATAATGTGTTTAGGAATAATTTTACTAAATAATTGAGTATTGTGTATTGGCGGCGGCAACCAGAATCATAATTAAATATATAATATTC
>DATBGR010000349.1:0-4592 GCA_036557905.1 Nitrososphaeraceae archaeon
AAGTATGGATTGATTATTTCCTATATTTAGAAGAGATGACATTAATTTCTTGCATGCCTGAACTGATTCTATTTTGTTTCCCTCATCAACAAATTTGATAAAGAATTCAGGAGATTGAGCTTGATCTATTGTATCAAAATGATCGATGCTATCTGTTCTCATCTGTTATATAGCCAGGTATATTTTTTCTCTTAAATTTTTTTCGTTAGATGTACAGCGAGACACACTAGAAACTATTCTGAACCTACTTTACACATCTCATGAAATGCTTATTGATATGTTATTGATTGGTCTGTCTTCTTTAATCTTCATCTATTAGCAAGTATCTGTTAGATAACAATGTTAAGCGAGTAATATAATAGAGTGGCCATGCTTACAAGTTACAACGCAATTCTCATCGCTGGCTGACACATCTACTGCAATCGACCACCATAATCAATCTCTAATCAAGTTGGTTGCAGTGCCAGTGACTTTACGTTTAAAGTCTATAAAGGTACTTTCTCCTACAACCTGTTATGCCAAATATCCTCATGTCTGTACTACATTCAATCCAGTAACATTTGTTCCTTGCAATCAAATCCCATCTAGATTTTTTTTGGATTCTAGCCATTTGTTTGCGAATGCTTATGTCAAATTAAGACAGTATAAACCTGGTAGGTATAAGCCAGAGTTAATAACAGTCAAATAAAGATTTGCTAATTCACTAATAGATAATAATGAAGAAAACGAGCGCATTTTTCAGTTCGTAGTTACGTACATATCCTCATAACAGGTTTTATAGTCCTGAATCCAAGTCTGTTTTATATTTTCAATTAGGCTTTCTAATTCATAATTATCGTTTAGATCATTTACTTTTTTTACCCTTATACCAAGCGACTCAAGCTCATCTAATAATCTTACAATGATGACCCCCTTTCGGTTACTGATAGTCCAATTAGAAAGATTTGAGAAGTAGAGAAATTTAGGGCATGTACAACAAAGATTAATTCTAAATTGTTCTTGGACATAACTTTGTCTGGGCTATAAGCTATTTAACGCACTTCATATTCTAATAATCAATTAATGGACATATCTAGATTAATAACTTCCAGTGACATATATCTGTTAGATCCTGCGATCAGAGCACTATCTCCACCGTAGTAAGAATCTAGATCGCACCACAAGTAGACTATCTCATTTCCTTTTGACCCAACAGCCTAGTATTCAGCTCGAATCTATACCAGTGTGGAATTGAATCTGGCGGTATTTTTCTATAAACATAGGAAGTCATTAGGATAATATACCTTGCAATAATAAAATAAACCAAAAGTATGTAGAGATTGAAACGACTATAAAAATTGAAAAAAAGAAAGTCGACGATTTATGAATGGATAGATGGATGTTTTTCTAGTCTATCTTGCTTTATTGGCTACTGCTTATGGCTACGCTATTGCCATCGCCTTGAATTTGAGAGCCGATGTTAGAACATTTTCCAGAACAAGAGTTTGATTGGGCTAAGCTCTGGCTGTTGCTGCTGCCACCATGGTGATGGTGATGACTGTGAGCAAATGCACTTCCTGGTGTAGCAGTAGTAACAAGCATTATACTTAGTGCGGCGATTGCAAGAAAACCTATTAGTTTTGTATACATTTTATAGTCGTTTTATAAGAATGAATATGAAATATAAAAAATACCGACATATCTACTATAACGATTGATAGTAAGAGATATTGTAGTTTGCCATGATTGACTCATATCTGGAGGATACTCAATTTTAGAGATGCTCCAATATATTCTATCTTAACGGTAGCTTTTGTAGCGCAGTAACAAAAATTAAAAAGGGATTTTGTTTTGTTATGCCACATACATTCCTCCAGATTGATTTGTGACGGCTGATTATTCTTTATGGGAGTGTAATGGATTATCATAACTATGAGGGTATGAAACAGGTAGGCTAGACCTTTAACATCTCCCCATAACTACGAAATGGTTCTTGCGTTGATTCGTTGATCTAACCTTATAATACACTATCCTAATTATAAGTATACATCTTATTCTTAGTTTCTAGAATGAGAATCACCCTAAAAACTAATAATAAAATAATGAGAAATGCGGGCACCACCTCCGTCCGCATATCCCATGATTGACTTGTTAGGCAAGATGGTTCTGGTGCGAGTCTAAGTACGTAAATTAGTAAATGCAGTCATAAGGAGATAATATGATGTTACTCTCATTAATTATCCTCCAATTCTTTAACTTTGTAAGCGTTTGTTGACGGGTTACTTGCATTTTATAATCAAATGATGTAATAGCATAGTAATAAGGATATCATATGGACTATCTCAATATAGAGACACTATGCATACTCCCTATCACAGTTAACCAATCTCTAAACTGTAGAGGAAGTACTTGCAAAAATGTTATAATGTATGGACATTTATTCTGGAAAACTAACTAACCGTTCAGTAACTTATCAGCATGAACAAGAATGTCAATAACCACAGACTATTAGCCCTCCTTTGAACCTGAGAATCTCTTCGCATCGGCTTTCTTAGCAACCCAAGTATGCTTCACACTGTCGGGAGTATTGATACCATCAATTTGTCTTATGATGTCTTGGATATGTGTTAGGTCGTCCTGTTCTAGCATTAATGGATGATCTTCATTGATAGCTCTTTCTGCGGACTGCATTAGTCTGGATAACCACCATATTTCTTCATCAGATAGTTCAAGCTTTCGTAGATTCATATTTCATTCGCCTTTTCATGTGCCTTCTAGTTTCTTTAGTCTCTGTATATCCGAAGGTGGAATATCAATTCCGTTATCGCAATTTTGCCTGCCAAGTAGAGTTAATCTTACATTCTTGTTCTGTTTATCGCGTTCTAAATATCCGCGCTCCTCTAAAACAGTTTCAGCAAGATGTGCAACATGAACCCTGTTATCAAATTCCCCTACCATTTCCGCTAGTGTGATGATATCATGCCATTGGGGTTCTCCGTTTTTTATTCCGACTTCTCTATCCATTCGGCATAATTGATTGTAAACATTATTTGCCATAATAGCATAATCACGTTCATCATATGGTATGCGACGCTGAACATTAGTCATAGCCATAATTCAGTTGCAGTAAATATTTTAATCTACTGAACAATATAGAATGACAAAGATTTTGGTGGACGAAATAATGGTTTGGTAGAAAACCCATACAGACACAGATGTCGAACATAGTAAGAATATCACAACGCAATATTTTTAATATAGACCTCAATTACTCTTCTAGATACTATTACTCTAACAAGCAACCGCTGTGGACACCGACTAAGTCGTTGGCAAGAGAGAAATTACGACCTAGCCGGTAGGTAAATTGTGTGAAGGCTATCCAGCAGTCCACAACGGTGATATTATCAATATTAGTCTTGTCAAAACTACTTATCTTTGTATAGCTCATTCTCTGTCTAGAAACTTTGATTAGGATAACTCCACTATCTAGCAGGTCCAGAAAGAATGAACTGGATATTTACTGGACCTGCCAAGTAGTTTGATATTTGGTTTGGTAAAATATTGGAATAGCACAAACCCATTCACTACTAGTTATATCTCACGGAACAAAGTTAAGTCAGGATAAAATATCACCCTTGCACCCCTTGCAAAGCACAGTTACTCATAGTTGTCGCTGGACCCGACACTGCAATTGGCATTAATTAACTGCTCAGACTACTTTAATTAAGTCAGTTGTAGTGCCAGCGGCATTCATAGATGCTGGTGTATAAAGTTCGACTTTACAGCATGGTTAGACTAGTTGGGTCGGCAGATGCTGTTGTTGTAATAGTCGTATTCGTTTTGCCGTAAGGATATCTGTTAGTCTAACATATACTGACTTCTTTCTATTTTCTCCTTCCAATCTATTCACTAACGTGTTGCCGCAGTAGTCACGATTAAGACGTGATCCTGTAGCAGCTAATTCCTTTGTGAACGAGACACGACGTCTGATTTTTTTGCTGTGTTCTGGGGAAACATTGTTTGGTATATAATAACTCGTTTGGGTGTTCGATGGAATTTAATCATTGAGTGATTTCACATTACGCAATTTCTCTTCAACTTTCAGTTTAAGTCGAACAAACGCTTGGCCTGAACGCAGGTTGTCACTAAGTTCGCTAATACCATCAAAGGCCTTTAGACTATCATTTATCCATTCTAACTCTTGAATGGTTATGGGAAGGTTTACGATAGTTTGTCCTAGTGTTGGGTCATTGGGCTTTCTCAGCCCAATAAATAGATTTAACAGTTCTATCGCATTGTGTCTGATTCCCTCGTTTCTTATCTGTTCTAACTGATGCCTTAAGGCGTGCGACAGTAGGTCGATATCATCACTTGTGAAATCTCTATCGCATTTCATTCGCTTGTTGCCTCTCTCATGGTTATGACACCTGCTTACCGTTTGTTATCATGAAAAACCTTCTTCCAACTGGCCTAATCCGCTTTCAGAAATGATGTCTGATATTTTTTTGGTCAGGCAATCCAGATGCATCACTTTGGATCTTTTTCTTGGAGGGTTAATTATCATAATATGAACATCCGTGCCCAAATTAATCTCAAGATTACAATATGCACAA
>DATBGR010000350.1:0-3374 GCA_036557905.1 Nitrososphaeraceae archaeon
CAGGGTTTAAGTAGGATGCAGGTAATCATTCTCTGGGCGTGGAAAGCGACTCATTATCCAAAGTACTAGTTGTTGACAATATTTCCCCTTACACCAAGGACATCATATCTTGTTTGGATTCTAGTGAGGTCAAGTACGAATATAAAAAATATTACGAATTACCAGTACCAAACGATAGAATACATAATTCGTATTCGAAGATTATCTTATCGGGCAGGCGGGCTGGTAGTAAAGAGAATAATGCAATTAATTCCTCTCTCTTGAAATCATGTTTCCAAATGAATATTCCAACACTTGGTATTTGCTTCGGATGCGAAATAATTGCCCTGACCTTCGGAGGAACAATAATGAGAATGGAACAACCTGCTCGCCAAATGACTACTGTAGATATTCTAAGGCCTAATCCACTAGTAGACAATTCAAGAACCATAAATGTCTTCGAGAGCCATGGATATCTGGTCTCTAGGTTACCATATGATTTCGTTAGCATCGGATCGTCAGTCTTGTGTCAAAATGAGATAATTTCACATAAAACAAAATCGATATTCGGAGTACAGTTCCATCCGGAGAGGAGTGGAACTGATGGCTTAGATCTAATTAGAAAATTCGTTAATCTTTGAATGATTGCCAGCAGATATTTATTTGCTTGACATGTACTGTCAGATAATGCATTCTCAAGGCGAAGATCAAATGATTCACTTACCTCTTGTGTCTAAAGAGTCAGAACATATATGCTTACCACTGGTTGTGAATGTGATTTCAAAGTATTGGGGCGAGGATATCAATCCGGATGAAGCCGATCAAGCCGCAGGAAAATACTCAGATGTTAGAGGCACGATAATGATAGAAGGAATAGAGTTAGCAGAAAGGCACAGATTAGTTTCGTATATATATAAAGGCTCATTAAAGGATATAAAAAAAAGGATAGATCAGGGTATTCCTCCAATTGTTATAATGCCTGGTATACAAGAAACCGTTCAGCATGCTTCAATTGTTTGTGGTTATAGCAATGATGAAAGGAGGATTTTTACTTACGTGCCAGAACCTGACACGATAGGAGCAATCCCAGAATCCATGTTCAAAAATGATTGGGAACAGGAAGATTTTATCACAATAGTTATTGTTCCTAAAGACATCGGGGAGTTACTCGATAAGGAAAACTTGATGTTTAGAGATTCTAACAGAGTTTGTTTTAAAGTTGAGAAAATGAAGCGTCAGGTTCCTGTAGATGAAGTCATCAAGAATTTAAAATTAGCTCTAAATAAGGAGCCAGATAATGCTCAAGGTTGGTATATTTTGGGATCTCTATATAATGATAGGAATATGGCAGAATGTATTGACTACTACGAAAAGGCCATTTCGCTTAACCCAAAATGCTTCCTTGCCCACAGAGGATTAGGTAATTATTATCTAAAAAATAAAGAGTTCCATAAGGCTGAGGATCAATACTCAAAAGCTATATCTATAAATGCTCGGCGTTATGGTTCGATATACAAGAATCGAGCTGTAGCTAGGACTGAAATCGGAAAGAATTTGGAAGCAAAGCAAGATCTTATCGAATATCTTGCCCAGATTCCCAATGCACACGATAGAGCATCAATCGAGGAAGCAATTAGACAAAGTTAGAGCAATATTAGCAATCCAGTATAGTCCCAATTGAATTTTAAAATATTTCTATAGATAGAATCTAATGTCATTTTTTCAAAATATGATAAAAGATACGGTCCTTGTGATCTTTCCTACGTGTGGTAAAGATATAAAATTCGCTAAAATTGTGCGCATAATCATGAAGCGTTTTGCTATAATGAATATATCCACACACCGAGTAACACATGAAAAGGGATGTATTATTTTCGAAGTTAACAACTTGGTCGATGCCATGTCCTCAATTTCAGAAATTTATGGTATTGACAGAGTCGCAATAGCTAAGAAAGTGAAAAATGAATTCCGGGATTTAATAAAGCATATTGTAAGAGTCGGAAGGCAAATTATTGTACCTGATAGCTCATTCTATATTAAAATCTTGGTAGACGATGATGCCATAATTGATTTTGAAAGTAAGGATGTACAATTTATCGCATCCAGTGAACTGTTGGCAGATACAGCAGAAAATAATTTCCATCTAAAAATAGCGAGGGACGAAAAAGCAGCTGATCATATACTCACGTGCTATATCGGAAAAAATGTAAGCTATGTATTTATTCATTCAGAAATTGGACTAGGAGGCCTACCGTACAATTTTCATGGTTGCACTGCACTGTCTACTATTCACAATTCGATATCTGCGGCATCTTGTCTGGCGTCACTAAAATGTGGGCTAGTCCCCGAGATCTGTCTTTTGTACCATGATACTAGGGATCTAAAAGACAATGTCAAGCTTCTCGGACTCGTAGCAAATCGAGTTAACAAAAGGAGAATGAACATTAAGGTCGGTCGTATTGAGTCTGGAGATATAGGTATTTCCAAGCGAAATTTCCTACTTAGCGAGGCAGTTGCCATATGTCTACTTGCGCTATTGCCAGGGCGCAGCATTGTGTTACCACTAAATATTTTTATTCATTCATTTTCATTTGTGGAACAGACTATGGAAAGGATGAGGAAATTCAACAAACTTATACTGACTCCTCTCCTATTTCTCGATGAGGCTACTATTTTAAATACATTTGGAGTTGCAAGAATTACGGATATAACCCGCAATTGCAAGTCCAGTTACAATACTAGTAAACAAGAAAGTCAAAAATGTTATGAGAGGGCAGATAAACTGTCACGAGAGGTATTTGATAACCTCAAGACTATCTCATTTGAGATAGGACCTAATTATATTCACGATATTATCGATACCATCTAGATCGCTACTAAGCCTCATTACCTCATTCGCCTTATCTTGAAAAGAACAATCATCAAGAAGACGATGGACTGCTTCTGCGATCTTTCTTGGACTTAATTTAGCTGAAGGCATCATTATTCCGAGGCCTATTTTGGCGACTTTTTCAGAGTTCCCAATTTGTTCTCCGTGGTTTTCTATCGGAATTGTAAGCATAGGCTTGCCAAATTGTATTGCTTGAGATATAACGGCATGCCCTCCTCTGATGACCAAAAGATTACTAAGCACAAAAACCTCATCCCTCACAGGACACCATTCGAAGTACCAACCGTTTTGTGCTATTTTCTTAAAGTCTGGACTGCCTTCTGGTGTACCCCCAGAAACAATATACTGAATTTCCTGTCTAAGCAACTTGCAAGCTGACAATACAGTCTCCAAAATGCGAAATCTAGTACGTTTTGGCCCACTCAAATGGAAAAACACTATGGGCCGATCTCGATCAAGCATCAGACATTTACAAACCTTATCAAGCCGTTCTTCACCGACCTCA
>DATBGR010000351.1:0-5161 GCA_036557905.1 Nitrososphaeraceae archaeon
AGTGAAGGATAATGGGAAATTCAAAACGTAAAACTGACTTTGTTTTTTCACTGTCCTTATTATTATTTTTACTGGTCTCGATCTTGTCCACCACTTTCATCATCGGTGGTTCATCACCATTTGGTAGAATTATATTCGCTGCAACACAACTCCAGGACAAGACAAATGCTGCTAGTACCATCAATGATACTGGTCCTAATGCTCAATTAGTTTATCAAACAGAATCAATGAACATAACTCCGTCAGTTGGAGCATTCATTTGGTATATTGTAGATGAAGCTCATGAAAATACTGCTACACAACCCTGGAAGCACGTTAGTGATCACAATGCCATCTACATTCCAACTAATCTTGTTATCCCTCAAGGTACTGCTATCGCCTTTCTTGATGCCGATGCTCCATGGGATACCCCACATCCTCATACAATTAACGTTATGGATAATTCTAACAAAATTGTCTATACTACTGGTAGGTTAGACTATACGAATAGTTCGGCTGCAAAAGTCTTGCCGATAGGACACTATACAATACAAGATATAAAATATCCTTGGATGAAAGGAAATCTAACTGTTGCTGCTAATCCTCAAAAATCAGTTGGAAATCTAATAATGGGTGGATTTTACACTCCTACAACTCAAGTAGCAAATAACAAAGATAACGATGGTGGAACACATCCAGGATGGCTTGGATATTACAAAGAACGATTTGCAAAAAATGGATTTAAGATATTGAACACCTTTAACTTTCATTATGCTAAATGTAAATACTGTCCTGGGGGTTTTTGGCCAGATCAGAAATCTGCTGACCACACTCTTATTATGTATAGTACTTCACAACCTTTATCTGATGCTTTGAATAATCTGTCAAAAATGGTTTGGGAGAATGTGTATATTTAGGAGAATTTTCCTTGATATTATGAGATGCATATTACAATTAGTAACATGATATTTTTAGGTTTCAAGAGCAGTTCGAATTGCTCCAGTCCTCATTTGAATGTGAATTGTCAAAATGAACCTAGATACACGATATTGCGAATGCCAGCTTTATATGACTTGGTAACGATACTAATCCCATTTTACCCGATATTGATCCAATCTTGTTAGCGATGCTCAAAAATTCGATCATATTATTAGATAATCTGGTGTAATAAACGTGTATAGTTAGGTCTGATTTCCCAATTATGCTATTATACAAATTATCAATAAACTAAGTAAAAAGTTATTCTTGACTCTAATATATGAGGTAAAAACTCAGATGTAGGTAAAAGCTCAAATGTTTAGTCAATCCAGAACTATTATTTTTAAAGGCTCATCAAGACTATATGGAAAAACAGATAGATCTGGACTATCTAACATGGGAAGACTTCATCGAATCTGCCGATAATGACTATATTAGTCTCTGGCAATTGAGAAGCTTTTAAATCACGATTACAAAGAATAGTTCGCATTCTAGCCTCCTGTGCTGCTTTGATTTCCTTTATAGTATCAGAAATAAATAGAACATTGTGAGGACTACAAGCCAACGATTCAGCAATTTTTCTGTAGCTCTCACTTTGTGTCTTTGCGCCGACCCCTGTATCAAAAAACGTACTAATATATGCTGTTAAGTCTCCGTAAGCGACAGTACGAAAAAGGAGCTGCCGTGCTAGAACACTGCCAGAGGAATAAATGCAGATCAGTCGTTTCTGCTTAGTCCAGCGCTTGAAGGCTGGAGGAACATCCCGATAAACTATTCCACGAATCTCTCCCATGTTATATCCTTCTTCCCAGATTTTCCCCTCGAGAGATTTAAGTGCAGTGTGTTTGATATCTTTGGTAATGAGCCACTGGAAGTATGCAACTACTGAACGTACCTGCATTTCGTCATTATCTTCTATCCAGGGTGGTAGTAGTAGTTGCAATTTTTCGTCTCTTTTGTCATAGTTATATTGTATGTGTAATTGTTCAATCAGTGACACGATCTCTTGGTCTACAGAGTGTTCATGTAAAAAGGGATCTATGTTGGCACTAGCATATGGAAACAACGTTTCGTAGACAAAATCTGCAGGTGTAGTTGTGCCTTCTATGTCGACCAGAATGACATTTATCTGATTATCGGATGCTGGAGATCGCACGCTCTATTTCGCTGCAGTAGTTTTTTGTGGGGGAATGTACCACGGACCCCAACAGACAGGTTCGTATTTTCTATCAATTTCACTCTGTGTATAGTGTGGTGTCCAGCCAGACATATCTTGGAATAAACGTATTGCGCGGATTCTCCTATCGCCACAAAGATCAAACCAGTGAATTGTTCCGCGTGGTACTCGAATCAAGTCTCCTGCCTCCACTTCTATTGCCACAACAGAACCCTGCTGCGGATGATGTGGAATAATCCTCTTCCATTGACAATGTACCTGACCTCGTCTTCATCATGTCGATGTTCAATACTGAACTTTGCTAGCATAGCATCAAGACCAGGAGTATCATGGTTAACATCTATCACATCTGCAGTCACATATTCTCCGCGCCTCTTAAGTCTATCAATCAATTTCGCATAGACGTTAAGAATCTCTTCTATAGATGCATCGGATGGAACACCAGTCACTGGTTCCCAATATTCATAGTCAATACCAATTGTCGCGAGATAATCTCGGACCTCATCATGTTCTTGCAACGATCGATTTTCATCTGGGATACGAACTATAGCCATAACGATCTCCCCCTTCGACTACCACTAGAACGATGATCTTCGCCATCATGGTGCGAGTATTCGGCTGACTTAACCAGCACTTCCATTAGAAATTCCAATATTTCAATATGGCGTTTGGCTTGATTCAAGTTTGCACCCCAAGTATAAAGCCCATGTCCACGAAGAAGAAAACCATGAATGCAGGTCAGCACCAAATCCTTTAGATGATATGACATGGAGTTTGATTGTTTTCAGATCACCATGTACCCAGTTTTTGCCCATAGTCACATTTAGTGTATTGCGAGCAGCAGAGAACTGGTCAGTACTAACATGAATCTGATCACGATGCACAGTACCATTAGAAGTAGTAAGGCTGAAACCAATATAGGGATAAAGTGGTCCAGAACTATCCATCCAAGGCTTTACAAGGAAAGTGATTTCGGCATGAGAACCCTAATTGAATGCTCCCTGGAAATACCACCATTCAAATGTGCCAGGCATAGGATTGGTTCGTATGCCATTTTCCCAAGGCTGCATATCCTTGGTCAAGCCTTCGAATTTCATATGCTGTAGGGTATCACCAATTATGACATGTGCTGTGGCATTTGTGACTGGTGATGCGAACGCATTGGCTGCGGATGCACTAACGTACATGGGTAAGCTAAATAATCCTGATAATAAGATCGCTATTGCAACTACAATCATGTTATTTGTAGGCAGTTAGTTATGTTTTCTATTTGAATCTCTATCCGTCACGTACTCGATCACTGGAGCATATTATTTAAGATTGTCAGAAGCTAATATTGTCTATGCGATATTATTAAACCAGAATAGTTAGATAGTCACAGTACATGTATATATTGATCAACTATCAAAATTCGAAACCAAGTGGTTGGGGAGATGCTTTGAAAACTATTAATTGATTGATCTATGTTACAAAACATTCGAACAATGAAGGAATTTGTAGACAGTAGATATTATGAAGATGAAAAGCAAATACTGATCATCTCGACATCGAATAAAGAAAAAATACTAAACGTAAACTTGACGATGTCTGTTTTACTGTTGAACCTTTAATGGAAATAAATAAGATAAGCGAGAATATCTATATAACTCAAAGTTTCTTACATAATTTACCTGCTAGCTCCATATAATATCATGACTAATCATCAGCGAATCAGAATGACAGGGCATGAGATGTATTCAGATACCTTCCTTGCAACGCTTCCAAACACTGCTAACTTAAATACACTCCCAAGACCAGCTGTTCCCATTACTATAAGATCAACTTTTTCTTCTTTTGCATATTCAACTATTTTGTCTGAAGGATGTCCTACAACTACCTTTACTTCGATGGTAACGCCCAATTTTTGATATTCTACGTTTTTTTCATGGAGCGATTTTGCTACACTCTTTTTCATGTCCTGGTACAATTCTTTCAAGTATTTCTCCATAGATATCACCTCTCCTGTCTTCGATGAACGTACTTTGGGCCTTTCGATCATTGCAGGTATCACTATCTCTTCTATTACATTAAACAGTAGAATGTTTGCGCTGGAGGCTTTTGCTATCTTTGCTGCGTTCTTTAATGCGCTATCTGAATGCTTAGAACCGTCATGAGGAACGAGTATCCTGGTATATGTTGTCATAGCATATAAACTTCAGCGAACCAACATAACAGGACACATGGCCGTTCTAGCAACTTTCATTGCTACGCTGCCCAATGCCCTTATTTTTCCTACACTCTTGAATCTTCTGACCCCCATGATAATGATGTCTACGTTCTCAGCTTTTACCATCTTGACGATTTCCTTGGATGGTGAGCCCATACATATCTCAATATTCACATCTATGCTGTAGCCCGTTTGTACCTTTTCCATTCTGTCTCCTAGCATATTTTCCGCACCTATCTTTAGCATCCCAAGCAGTTTCGCTTTTGATTCTTTGAGAGAATCTCTTTTCTTTATGAACGATAATAATATGCTTGGCGGTTCAAACCCTTCATCAATAACGTGCAGCAGAATTATTTTTGAACCAAAAAGCTTGGCAAATTTTGTTGCTTCGTCAAGTGCTTTATCAGACATTTCAGAGCCATCATGAGGGACAAGGATGCGAGTGTAGTCATCCTCCATGGATATTAAAGCAGACAAGATATATTTATAATATCTGTATTGCAGTATAAATAAAAACATTAATCAGTAGTTTACGATGAGTCGTTAACTGAATATCCAGAATAACGTCGGGACTGACTATGAGTTTAGAAAGATAGTCAAGTCTTCTTGCAGACTGATTTGCCTAGATTCAAAATCCTGAAAGTACCTCACGAGCATCATTATATCCTCGCTCAAGCAAGAGACTTATCGTCCTAATAGAGAAATCGTACGATTTATTAGAAATAGTATGCTCATCATTCTTCCGATTTATATTTATTATTTCATCTATTTCAAATCGACCCTCCACTAGATCTAGAAATCTTCTAGCTCTTAGGAACTCA
>DATBGR010000352.1:0-4155 GCA_036557905.1 Nitrososphaeraceae archaeon
AGGATTGTCAGAGTTTAAGAATTTATAATGCTATAATGTATATTATTATTTAATATATCTTGTATATTCCTGCTGAAGATTCATATCTTCTCGCAGATACTGTGAAGCTATACAGCGGCGAATATGCTCTGGAAATAGGTGTAGGCACGGGTATCGTCTTGGATAAACTCTGCGATAATTTTAGAATCGTGATCGGAACTGATATCCACTATGATTCCCTAATTTATTGTCATAAGAATCTGTCTAAAACTGTGTCATTAGTATGCTGTGACGCCGCATCAGCATTGATAGGAAAATTTGACTTGATCGTAAGCAACCCACCGTATTTGTCTCAAGACAGCATCGGTACATGCGACTCCACTATCTTCGGAGGAGTATACGGCTACGAACTGGTCTTGCACTTTGTCAGATCTTCGTTGCCCTTACTAAATATTGAAGGGAAGATCTTGATTGTTGTGTCAAATCTGTCGAACACTATGCAATTAAGTTCATTAATTGAAGCAATGAACCTGGATGTAAGGATAGTAGGAAATAAGAAGATCTTCTTTGAAACTCTTTATGTGTTCGAGATTTCGAAGAAGGTCAGATTGTAGTTATTTTACTTGCGAAGTATTCGAGATGCTTTTGTGGCGATTTCTTCTGCCATTTTAGAGAGAGATGCAGATCCACCCAAGTCATAAGTCACATATTTATTCTCATTTATTACAGATTCTGTTGCACAAAATATGGCATCGGATATGGAAATTTCTCCCAAATACTTAACTAACCAAGCCCCAGACAAGATAGTTGCTACAGGATTGACCACGTCCTTTCCTGCATATTTAGGAGCACTGCCGTGTGCTGGTTCAAACATTGCATAAGAATCTCCGTAGTTACCAGAATATACGTTGCCAATAGATCCTACATTTCCTGATGCACATTCAGAAACGATGTCCATAAATAAATTGGTGCTAAGTAATACGCTTTGATTGAACCTTTCTGGATTCTTAACTAGCTGCTGTGTTATATTGTCGATATAATATTCTTCAACCTGTATTCCTTGAAATTCCTGCTGACATCTTTCTATTGATGACCAAAATATTCCATCCGTCTCTTTCAGAATATTTCTCTTCGTTATTGCATAGATTTTATTAAAACCAAGATCATTGGCAAGTTGAAAGCCCTTTCGAGCTACTCTATCGCAGCACTTCTTTGTTATCTTTCTGATAGCGATTGCTGATTCGTCTGAAGTTCTAAATTCGATTCCAGCGTACATTCCTTCAGTCGCCTCACGAACACAGACAAAGTTTAGCTGTCGTTGCGAATTTGCATATGTTTTAATAGGGCGAACGTTTGCATATAA
Organism: Nitrososphaeraceae archaeon; assembly: GCA_036557905.1. Taxonomy (GTDB): domain Archaea; phylum Thermoproteota; class Nitrososphaeria; order Nitrososphaerales; family Nitrososphaeraceae; genus JARBAU01. The sequence continues at coordinate 1,343 of DATBGR010000352.1, forward strand.
TTCGAATTTTTGTCTAATGCTTACCGCAACGCTTCGTGGAGCATTGGGTACAGGAATGGTCGTAGTCGGACCCTTAAAGCAGGCATCACTAGATTTGAGCAGATTCCAAACCTCTTGAGAAATGTAGCTATCTCCATTATTCTGCTTCCACCATTCAGAGCCTGCATCACATAAAATAAGCTCAGAACTGCTATTGCATTCCTTTAGTACATTTAGCATTGCATTCACGAGCTCTGGACCAGTACCGTCACCTCTTATGACAGCTGCAGACTTGTTCACCAAATCAAAATCAAACCAATCAAAAGCAAAATGTTCACTACTTATATCTATTTGGAAAATAATTGTACCCTTGCGACCAAGTCATTAGTGAATGGAGGGACATGTGATGGCGTGCTGACGTCAGTAAATTGTCCTTTTTCAGAGTAGTAAGAATATTTGATATTATAATCCGTCAGATTTATGATATGTTCTATTGGAGATCCTGTATGATTGTCCACTACTACGATTGTCTTGTTAGTAGGTGAATAAATCTTCATGAAGTCCGCCATGGTGAGCCTGATTGGTCTTATATACTCGATATGTAGTTTATTTCCAACCATATCTGTATGTAAGACATGCAGACATTCTTTGCCAGCCGTCTGAGTCTTTCCGACTCCATTTGGAAGCTGTTCTTGAGTACCATTAACGACAACTTGAACGGTTGGATATAGGTTGAAACTATCGACGTTATGCGCCTTAAGACAGATCCTCGTAGGTATAGGCGGAGGAGCAAAATGAGGAATTATAACTAAGGCTACTAATAATGAGGCACCCATTGCAATTGGAGCAATTAAAATTTCCTTCTTGCCCAATCTCTTGGGAGGTTTCTCTTCCTTTACCTTACGCTTAGGCATTCCCCTTTTTCATAGTAAACTCCCATCCTTTATTGCTATTATTTCTTTACTTGTAATTCATATCATATTAATATCTCGAACAGTTAAGGACTATTCGAAATATCACGTGAAATTGGTTCAAATATCTGATATTCATATCGGTAGCTTCTTCAGGCAAGATATATTTGACCTTGTCGTGAAAGAAGTAAATGAGATAGATCCAGATGCCATTATCATTAGTGGAGACTTAACCGATGAGGGCTTACTAGTTCAATTCGAACACGCCAGGGGCGAAATAGCCAGATTCAATTGTCAAAATAAGATAATACTTGCTGGGAACCATGATTATCGTCACACTGGATATCTAATCTTTAAGAAGCTTTTTCCATCAAAACTCATTTACGAGTTTGATGATGCAGTAATCCTTACACTTGGGACCGCAAGACCAGATAGAGATGAAGGCGAGGTCGGATTCAGGCAGAACCAATGGTTGGAAAAAAATATGAAAAAATATACCCAGAAGGTAAAAATCGTTGCAATGCATCATCATTTGATTGGAATACCCGACACAGGGACTGACAAGATCATTATACTTGATGCAGGTGATACTTTAAGGTCATGCCTGCAGTCCAAAGTAGACATGGTCCTCTGCGGTCACAAACATAGGCCATGGCTTTGGAAGTTGGGTTCTCTTAACATTGCCTATGCTGGAACAGCATCATCCTCCAGATTCAGAGGATTCTTTGAAAATGCTTACAACATCGTAACTATCAGGCAAGGAATAACGACGATGGAGATCAAGATAGTAGGGGGAAACAGGATGCATTTAGTAGACCTGGTCGATAACTACAAACCATTTCTGGAAGGATCAGAGGCTTAGATAGCTTGGTCCATAAAGACATCTTTTCGAGATTTGATCTCCCTTCTGCAAGATTGGAGTAATTACCTGATTGACCCAGCAATTGTTAATCTTTAACACAATCTAAGGCGATCTCGTACATTGATTTCCGCACATATTGACGGGGCGAGCAGAGGCAACCCGGGGTTATCTGGGATAGGTGTTCTATTAATGAAGGATAATTCGAAAATAAAAGAAATATCACAATTTGTCGGTAGACAGACAAATAACCGTGCAGAATACCTTGCACTAAAAAAAGCACTTCAAGAAGCTATCGAATTTGATGATGAAATCATAATTTTTTCAGATAGCAATCTCGTTGTACAACAAAGAAATAAGCAATATAAGATAAGAAACAAGGATCTGAAAATATTGTCAAGGGAAATATCAAATCTTGAACAGAGGTACAAGAGTATTAATTATAAATATATACCCAGGAACGAAAACAAGTATGCAGACTGGTTAGCCAATAGAGCTATTGATGAAATGCTAAATATATCCAAAAGCGGCGTACCTTCATTTGGCAGTGATGACGACTCAGAGTTAACCTGAAAAGGATCATGTAGAGAAGGCATTTATCTGAACTGCCATACAAAAGCCTTGTTAATGCCCAAGAGCAAAAATCTGTCGTTTATAGTGCGACCTGGCTCTCACAAGTATGAGGGTTCAGGAGTAACACCATCTCTCCCTCCCCATCTTGACTATTATCCTCGCACGATAGTAAGGGATTTGACAAGAATTATAAGCTCAGTGTTATTAGTTGTAATTTAGTTGGTAAGGACACGTATTGAATCGAAAAAGGTTAAATCGATACTCATTATAGGATCTATTGGTGCACTGATTCTTATAGTTGCATACGTATCCTTGCTAGGAAATAATAACTCTCCTTCAAGTATTTCAAAATATTCATCGGCGTCTCTTGTAGCAAATTCTAAACAAGACGCCATCAAGAAGTACCAACTTCAATTTTGTGGGATGGATACTAAGGCAAAAGCTAATAAATATGTTCAGGAGTACAAACTTCCTCAAAATTGTGAAATGCC
>DATBGR010000353.1:0-3202 GCA_036557905.1 Nitrososphaeraceae archaeon
CAAAAGCCCTCCACATTGTTGCCTGATTGCATCTTTGATTATGGCGGCATATTCCTCCACATTATTTGCGCCATCAGCAATTTTCTTTGTACAATCCAGATATGCTTCGTCTATGCTGGCCTGCTCTAATACATCTGCATAACCTTCCATCAGATTCATGACCTTCTCTGATATCTGTTGATAATAGGATTTGTCTACAGGATTCAAAATCAGTTGGGGACATAATTGCTTGGCAGCATAAATGGAGATAGCTGACCTAACACCATATTTCCTAGCTTCATAAGAACATGAGGCCACAGCACCTCGGGTTATCTTACCTTTGGTTTCGTCGGTCATTATCACGGCATGGGGTTTTCCCTTTAATGTCGGATCTCTTAACTCCTCACAAGACGGATAGAAAGAATTAAGGTCTACATGCATTATTACCTTGCCAATCCACTGGCTAGACATTATGTTAAGGGTGTAAATCTACTTGAAAGCGCTAGCATAATTTCTTGCGAATTGACTAAAGGTCGTAGGTTTGTTACCAGTAACTTGCTTAACTGCAGTAGATATTTCAGATAGATATCCTGCTCTAGCAATTCCAAATAATTCAATCATGGAGTTAATTGTCCATTCATCTGCACCCATATCTTTCATTCCTTTGCGAGTATCTTCATCAGATATGTTTACGTAATTTACTTTTTTTGCTAATTCCTTTGAAAGTATCTCTGCTGCTTCTCCATATGAAAGTGCTTCAGCTCCGGTAATGTCATAGGCCTTTCCTATGTGTTTACTTTCACCATTTTTGCCAAGAGCTTGTACTGCTACTGCTGCAATATCACGAACATCAACAAAACTAGCCTTTGCGTCTCCAGCTGGCACATAAAAAGCTCCCTGAGTTTTTATAAAATTGCTATAGAAAGTAACAAAGTTTTGCATAAAGAAGTTTGGTCGTAAGAACGTAAATGGTATTCCAGATTCCTCTATTACCTTCTCAGCTTGTCTGTGCAAGCGACTTGGTGTGATTGCCTGCTCAGAATCATCAGCTCCTAGCACTGATTGTTTTACAATGTATTTTACACCGGCTCTCTTTGCTTCATTTACTAAATTTGAAGTCAGGTCAACCATGTTAGATTGAAATGGAGTAAGCAAGAAGAGTTTGTCTACACCACTTAAAGCTGCAGATAAAGTGTCTGGCTTGTTATAGTCAAGCTCTAACCCTTGCACACCCAAGTTTCTAAATGTACTGTCATTAGATGAACGTGCAGCCACTTTGATATTTTTTCTCTCTCCTTTAGCTGACAGTAACTGCTTTACAACTTCACTACCTACAGTGCCAGTAGCACCTGTAATCAAGATAGTTTCTGCCATCGCTTGTTATCATATTTGTATTATTTTATCATATATTTATGCTCTGAAGTAACCAATTGGTTAGTTATTGGCTTTCCCCAAATGGAATACTACATATTGAATTAGAACTGAGTTTACCATCCTGTGCTCAATCCAAATCGTATGTCATGTAAGGCGTGTTTTTTGCTGGTGGACTATCAATAAATGACAGTGATGACACAGAAGAGGCCACCGTATGGTTACCTGTCATTATTTCTTGTTTAAAAAATTCACGAAAACAAATGGTCTCTTCTCGATGCCTGCTAGTCTTTGCAAATGCATTTTCAGATGATGATCTACTTTCTTACCCATTGTTTAATTCAAGTGGGAACGCCAGAACGTGTCATTGTCATTACTAATTTATCGATAGATTCTGCAGTCTCAGTATTTACTATTTGAGTCTCAGTTAACTCTCTCAGAAGGATTAACTTTCGCATTAAATACAACCATAGCGATCCCGATGTTTTTTCTTATGATATATTTCCATCAGTATTGACCAGCAGTTGCGGGAAATCTTGTTGCTCTTGTCTGGAGAACGACAATCTGTCGTTCTTTTATTAGGCCTAAACGTAGAGAGCGGCAACAATTTTTAGATTCAATAAAGGAGAGTATACTAAGAAAACAAAATCACAAGTGTGCGTACTGTAAACGAATTCTTAACGTAGTAGACTGGGACCATAAGAATGGAGATAGATCAGATGATGTCTACTTTGAAAGTGAGATAGTGCTAACCACTAATACTGGAGATACGGACATGCCTGCAATGCTGATACAGGCCAGTTGTCAATAGGTAATTGGTCTTTAGGCGGACAGTCTTCCTGTAGTTGGAATTCCAAAACGCAGTCTTTATTGCACCATAACAAGCATTAATACATCGTGTGAATCTGAACTACTATAAGACCTTCTGCTCTAATGAATACGCACTTGCATTTACTAGGATATGATCTCATCTGTAATGAATGTTTATTTTCATCGATTAAATACATAATAGATGGGACTTTGGACGCACGGAATATGTATGGCAATATTAAATTACAGTCACAAAAATATTCGTCTTTAGCATTTGTTTTATTTATTATTACTATTACTATTTTGGTGATGTTGTTTTTATTATCATCCTTGTATACTTCTCACAAGGCTTTTGCTGCATCACCTGCGTTTGACGAAGTTTTGATTTCTGATCAGGAACTCAAAACTCTGAAAAGTCATTGGGTTCAAACTTATGGAAATGACAGCACTCATTTAAAGTCTGGTTATGCAAACTTATCGGCAGTAAATTATCAGAGTGATGGAAAAACTCTCGATGCCACGTTCTGGTTGGCATCAAATTCGGAAAATGCTTCTACATATAGCCAACCATTTAAAAAGATTCGATATGGTATGCTTATTGCCATTGTTAGCCTGCCTCAAAATTCAGGATATAATGGAGCCAATTATGACTATTATGTTGAAGCAGCCAATGGAAAATGGAGCGAATATCTTTATAAATTGTCATCAACAGGCTCTCGTATGCTCTTAACATCTAGGATAAACTATACACAACCTTTTGGTACTCCTACGATAGGACGAGGATATATTAATCTTCGATTAGACTTAGGTTCAATAAAGTATCCAACCAAATATGGTTTGTCATTTTATACTGCAGAATCCTACAAATCAAATGAAGTTAGAGATTATTCGCCCTGGATTGCTGTTCCTCCAGCTACTATCAGTATATTAACAAATCCAAAGAATGTAGCCATAAGGCAAGGAGAAGAGCGTCTGGTTCCTGCTGAGATAGGTACAGAATTTTCTAATAACGTTACTAGTATAACTTTTGATACTCGCACAT
>DATBGR010000354.1:0-5068 GCA_036557905.1 Nitrososphaeraceae archaeon
AAGAAGGTTATGTAAATGATTATGGTTATGTTACAGCCGATTGCCTAAGTAATTATGTTTTCGATAGAATGCTTCAAGAGCCAAATAGACCACAAATACCAATAAGGAAATTGGAGGCTTCAGGAGATCTAATAGTGGCGCATCATCCCCATCTATCAAAACATGAGATAGACCAGGTTAATTCGTCTTATTCCTCTACAGCTTCTTTTGTTTCAAATTCTGCAGAAATTAACATGAAGATGATGGAAGCAGAACGATATGAACGGAATAATGACTATGATAGCGCTGTATCATGTTACTTGGAAGCAATAGCATTGGATCCAAATGATTACAGGCCTTACAATTGGAAGGGTGATGTTCTTTTCAAGATAGAAAAAAATGAAGAAGCGCTGAAAGCTTATGACGGAGCAATAACTGCAAGACCTGAACACCCAGATGCATATCATCGAAAAGGTCGTGTTTATTTCAAATTAGGAGATTACGATAAAGCTTTGGAATACTATGACAGGGCGTCAAAGATAAGGCCAAGATCTTCAGAATTTCTGAAGGATATCGGATTGGCACTATACGAACTAAAGGAATATGAACAGGCCATAAAATATTTTAACCAAACTCTAAATCTAAAACCAAATCAGAATGAAATTTCTGAATTTAAAAATTTGGCTGCTCGCAATCTTACAGAAACTAACGAACTAAAAAAAGGAATGATGTTGTTTGACTCAGGAAAATATGAAGATGCTATCATATGCTTTAGTAAAGTATTAGAAATAAATTCAAACAATATCCAAACTATGCGCTTTAAGGGTTTAGCCATGGTAAAACTATCCCATTTCGACGAAGCTATATCCTGTTTTGATGAAGCTTTGAAAAAAGATCCAACTAATAATGAAATTGCCAAAGCAAAAGAATTAGCTTATGAAGAACAGAGACAGAGAAAGATACCCTTGCTTATAAGTAATGGATCGCAATACAATAAAGATAATTACTGCCAAAATGCAATTGATTCTATCGAAAAAACTATAAAACTTGGGCTAGAAAATCAGAGTGAATCTAATTACAAAAGAAATGCACTTTATTATTTAAGTAAGTCTAAAGAACCCGTAGCATCTAATACTAAAGGTCTTACCATAAATCCTGATGATATCCATATAACAAACGACGAGAAGTGTGCTACTAGGAAGTTAGATAAAATAGGCGGGCCTGTCTCCCAGGATCCAACGTTACCTTCTTGGTACCATGATAAGTATAGCGGATCTAACAGTATTATCTATCAAGATCATACGAGTTCTTTAACTTCTAAGTTACAGAAGGGTGGCCAGATTATTCATAAGTTACAGAAGGGTGGCCAGATTATTCATATATTAAAGAGGTAACGAAAACTAAGAACTCCCTGTGCAACAATCATATCTTGATTTGATCTTCTTATAATTTTACTTTTTCATCCTTCCCTTGTATCTTGAAGCAAGATTGGCGGTAGTGTCGAACAAAATCTCCTAGTAATATTTATAGAGACATCTTGAATGATTTGTCTTAAGTTAGCACGTAATGATACCACTATAAAGAACCATAAAGTCTCAACTCACCTAAATCAAAGTATTTGACTTCATTGACGGAATGTACTTAGTACTAAATCTTTGTCTTCATCAATGCGGCTTTGGCTTCAACTCTACTTTCATTCCACCCTCCCCTTTAGCACTTATAACAAGCTTGGTGATACCGCCAGTTTCCATAGCGCCGCTGATATGTAGTTCAATAGTTTCCACTTGATAATATTTGAACCAAGATGCTATTGAATCCATACTTGTAGACAGATATTTAACTAGTCCTTCTCTGGTCCCACCTTTCGATATATATTCATCATCTTCTTCGGTTTCATATTTTGGAAATGCAAGTACTATTCCTTTGTTGTTTGCATCAAGCTTCGTATCATCTAAAGTTTTTCCCATATTTACTGATGATATATCGGATTATTTATTATTAGAGAATAGGATCCACGATCTAGAAGAACCAAGAGAATGGATACAAGCATTAACTAAACAGGAATGCATTGTAAATTATAATGAAAAATAAGCTCAATGATATGATCACTAGTACATCAATTTAGAAGCAGTCACTGATTTCGGTGAGGTTCATAGTTACGTATATGTATATATAGTTTAGCTTATATATCTCATAATTTCGAAAGTCTCTGTTAAGTTAACCTCACCCTATAACCAGAATTTTATAAATCTTATTCTATCCATATTCATATGAACATACAGTAAATATAATTTCAGCCAGTTCCAGATGTGCTGTCTGTCACAATCTGGTTTTCTACAAGGGAAATGTCATCGAAGCATTCTGTCCTGTCCTTGATTGGATTAGTCATTATTGTAATATTATATAAACACCCACTATTATGTGACGACGTGGCCTTTGCTAATGTGTCCGATTTCCCACGAGGGGAATTAGGTATTCGAAAGTGAAAATAACAATGTGATTCCGTTATGATTTTTACATTTACTTTCGAAATAATAAAACACATCCTTTAGTATCTATCTGTATGATTGATGTCGCATTTACTCGACAGTAGTCATACATATGATTGAAGTCATTAGATGAAGTGCTTTTAAATATAGGTTGCCTTGCTACATTGGGATGCGGCTGCATTGGCTGTACGTAGTTGTCGACGTTACCTTTTTCTGATAAAGGAAGAGTAATTCCAATGGTCACCGCTAGCACAAGGAGTACGCATCCTATTCCTCCAACGCAAAAGGCAGAATATCCTAGTAATTTGTTTTTGGCAATTTCAGAAATACCTGCCAAGCTTGCTGCAACAATCAAGAGTATGGTTATGAATTCATAATTAATTATGAATTTTGAATTCTTAGGAATATCATCTTTAGTCAAATTTTCATACACGCCCTCGTGAAATTTTGCTTTATTCATTAAATTAGTGAGTGAATCATAATCATGCAGGTCATCATGCTGCTCTTTATCAAGAAATAAATATTTTGCAAAGGCTTGTCGTTTGTATATATCGGGGTAGAGATCTTCATGTAAGGAAATATTGAGATTATCTAATTCCATATTGTAGATCTTTTCTTTTACTTTATGTGCTTGATAATCGTTCCACCAATCAACTGACCGAAGAAGATGTACAATTGAAGTCATTTGTAATTCATCTTTGTGCAAATTGTGATGTGATATAAGCATAGTAGAACAAATAGCCAGAACAGATATTCCAATACAAAATGAAGAGACAATAAAGTAAAATCTCGTAAGTTTATGCCAAGGTAGAGAAGTGATACCATGATTATTACCTTTAGCAGTGCTTGTCAGAGGCTTTTGCATAACATCATGATTATCTCTTATGAAAAATTAAACCTTATTGAATAATCAGAGTTATTTATAAGAGTTGAAATTTAGGAATCAATTTGAGATATTACAAGTCAAGAATGCAATTAAGTTAAGGACATTTTTCACATCATTTGACTAGCGCTTTTACCTAACAGCTCTCTATAACTTACGAGTATATTCCATGGTATTTTGTTAATGTATAATGATGTATGGACGTGGATAAGCAGCAATTCTAACATTTTATACAGAATTTTTATTTAACTAGAAAAGACTCTCTTACAATATTGTACGTATGAGTAGGACAGTAATCACTACAAGAGATAAGATACCCGGTATTAAATTTAAGGATAAACTACTTGACTTAATAGAGGATCAGACGAAAAGAAATCAAATAGCCTTAATACAGGATGACAAGTTTATTAAGAGATATCTAGACAATTTAGAAGAGTCCGACTGTTTGAAAAACTTCTATATCAATATAAGAATGATAATTTCTCCGTGCCCTCCATCAACATGGATGAAGAAACTAGACGAACATACGATAAAATGTGTTCAATAGCTGAAACTGCAAAAAATTCCTTAAATGATAGTGAGCTTTATGCGTTTTTTCTCTACCTAAGTGATAGCTTACGAAATCCAATTCTCTTTAGAGCCTGGATATTTCAGTGGTTAATTGAAGTAGTGAAGAGGTACAAGAATGAGGAGTCAGTCATCTTAAAATTTGTATACGGTTTTGCAATTAACTATTGTGAATTATTTGAGACTATATGTGGAAAACCAGTCTCGAAATATAACTTCGATGAGTCAGATTTGCCTTATAATGATAGGATAGGTTTACCTGAAAGTGATACATCAGGCTTCTTTGTTCATATATTGAGACAGGACTACAAACAGATCGTAAATATCCAAAGAAAGTACATACGTCTGGAAGAGGAATTGTTGCGCGACGAGAATGAGGGACATGGATGGTTGATAGAGCATTTTGGCAAATTGGTATTTCCAAAGGTTTCAGGGAAAGATTTAATCGATTTGTACATCTCATTCCTCCATGCAAGACTTGCCAATTATCTTGTCAGTGCGAACCAAACGAATGAAGATAGGATTAGGGGTAAGAAGGAGCTCAAGGAAGCACTCAAACTTTATGATGATAATTCCTATGCCATTGCATTAGAGGCATCATTAATGGTAAAGGAAGATCCTGATGGATCTGCAAGGCAAATTGAAGATAAGTTCGGAAAGGCGTTCCGATTAGCTGAAGATCAGTATGTGGGCCTACATTTACAAACCGAAATTAAGGTTATGGCCAAGCTAGGACTTGCGTATGTATATAGCAATCGAGGCAGATATGATTCATCTGAGAGATATTGTAATGAAGCATTAGAGCTAAAGCCTGAGGCGTATTTGCAGGCAGTCATATTTCTTAATAGGGGACGTGCTAGGCTTGATGATAACGACCTATTGGGAGCCGAAGAGGATTTCAATAAAGCTTCCAAAGAACCCCTACTCGAGCACCACGCACGAAGTAATTTGGGTCTAGTATTCTACAAACAAGGCCTTTATAACAAAGCCGAAGATGAACTGAACGAAGCTATAGACAAGTGTCCTGCTGTAGCCCACGCGTATTATAATTTAGGGGTGCTATACAACGATGATGGAAGGAAACAACAAGCTGAAAAACTCTTCCGGACTGCACTTAATATTGACAGGGATTTTAAGGAAGCTAGAGTTG
>DATBGR010000355.1:0-6759 GCA_036557905.1 Nitrososphaeraceae archaeon
AATCAGAATAACGCCATCTTTGTTTCAGCATCGCACAATAATGAAGTTTACAACAATACCATTTTTAACTCTGATGACGGGATTAGCTTTGCAAACGGATCTTCAAACAATAAGGTACACGATAACAGAATAATCAATTCCATTAATGCTTTGAGATTCAATGCAGACTCTCATGAAAATACACTATATTCCAATAAGATCATTAACAATGCTACCTTATCGAAAAGATAAGTTGGCAGAAAATCGTCAGGATTTTTCATGATTATAGAAAATTAATGAGATGATCGACTGCATTATCCAACAAGAAGAATCCATAGTATAAGTCACGTATTATCAGGTCATTGTACCATGTACGATTTTTCTACCGCTAGGAAGAACACATTAAATGGCCTATCTACTATAATATTGAAATTTTGATGTATAAATGGCATGTCCCGTATTTTATGTGCGTCAGAATTTCTGAGAACATACACAATCCCGATATCATTTTCAGTTTCTTTCAATTTGTTAGTCTTAAAAATTGGTGAGTTCAAAAGATCCATAATTACTGATTGAAGATCATCATTTGATCTGTTATTGATTTCCTTCAACTTATTTAGATCCATGGTTAAATTCGACTCAGAAAGATATTCCATTAGATGTATTAGATCTTGCCTACGAGTATCCTTATTCTTATACTTACTCGAAGAAGAAATTCGCTTTGACGATAGAGTATTTCGCTGATCATGGTAAAGTCCTTTCAGCTGGAAGTCCTAAATACAGATACAAGAGAGTGATATTGTTTTCAATCGGAGTAATTGGTAGCATAATGCTATAATACTATGATATTTTCCACCCCGGCAGAGCATAAAATTTGGAGGCTCCAGCATCATTGGCTGGAAACGTCATCGTACTAAAACCTACAAGGATAACACGCCAATATTGGGTTGGTCCCCACTAAGGATGATTTAATTACTCCTAACACTCGCAGCCGAGCACGCCTTCTACTGTTCCTTTCAGACCATCCATATCAAATTCTTTCGAGGGCTTAAAATACAGGGCATATGAACAGGTTAGATAACAATTTAGTCGTTCATTATTTTTGTACTGAATCGTTCCTGACAGTTGGCCTTCCATGTGTCCTGATACATTACAATTCTCACATTCGGCTGGTTCGATCCAATGTGAACCTGAATTGGTTATACCCATAAAGGTACCCATAATCTGTATGTTCTCACCACCCCATGTAAAGCGTCCAGAATGTAGTCCTCTTCCCATACCATTGTCAATTAGGCGTTGATTGACATGCATCAGCAAACTGTGGCTTAGCTCCTTTCCCTCCTTTGAATCACACTCGCTAGAGAAAGGGCTAAACTCTAGGGTATGCGCTATTCTTAGGGAAAGGCATTCAGATTCTTCGCATTTTTCTTCCCATTTCCTGTGTACAACATTCTTACCGCTAAGCTGTTTTGATATTGAATGAAGACATTCGCTCAATCCAGGTTGAATTTCTGAGCTCATTACGGTTGTTTGTTAATTCCAAGATGCTTTTAAAGATTATCCGTCAGATTCAATTAAAGGCTCTTCACATAACAGATGGACATATAGATCAAAGACTGTGTGTAAGATCCCGTGTCAAGAACATATCTGCAGCCAGTCAAACTATTGCATTCAAAGTATAATAATAATTGCGGTCATAATCAAACACAACTAATCCGTTTTGAGAGGATCGATCTAATTTGACATAACCACAATTATGGATATCGATCTAACTTCTTGGAAGCTGGTGGACGTTCGTGTTACTGCCTGCGCTAATCTCCACACCAAAAATCGATCAAAATATTGTTTCTCTTCTGATTTGTCTATTTTTTTATACCTGATGTACCGATTTAATTTATATTCATTCTAGTTACCACCAATAGACTACCAGAAAGTTTTTAAATGTTAAAACATTAGTCTGGGATATGTCTGGTGCTAAACCTGATATTAGTAACCTTAAAAAATGTACTGAAGACATAGTAAGGGCTGCTCTAGAGAGCGATTTTGGCCCAGATGATCCAACTGACTACAATCAATTACTAGATAGATTACAAGCTTCCCAAACTAAGCTTCCTCCATTATATTGTCAGGAATTTTTCCATCCATTTGTGAGTAAGCTTGATGGACTTGGCCAGACAGGATTCACTAAAATTCTTTTGAGAGATCCAGGGAGAGTAAGTGACGCTGGTCTTATGCTTGATATAACCCATTCCATTCTTCAAAATGGGGAGGGATTTAACGAGAAAGCTACTGATTCATTCCAAGAAGTTTGTAGTGATCTCTACGATGGGTTCTTATCTGCAGAAGATAGAAAGGGAGTGCAGCCTCCGGATAGAGGGGTTATTGCCCCGCTTGTGAAGTGGGGAAGGCCTGATGACGGACCATATACTTGGCCAGTAGATGCCACTTCTATTTTTGGATGCAAAGCAGCGGTTGTAAATGTTCCGCCAGCCAATGCAAGATCTGGTCTTCTTGCTTGGGCTGCGTTGGGACACGAAACTGCAGGACATGATATACTTCATGCTGATACTGGACTCTCACAAGAAATAACTAAAGCAGTTCAAAATGCACTTGAAGATCAGGGTTTGAATGATGGTTTGCCTGAATATTGGTCTTCGAGGATTGATGAGACCGCTTCTGATGTTTGCGGAATCCTTAACATGGGGCCAGCTGCTGGAATAGGGCTGATTGGATATTTTCGTGGATTAAATAAGGCTTTTGGTGGCGAACCAAAACTGAGAAATCTAGGTGGACGTCGTGATCCACATCCTGCAGATATCCTCAGAGGTTATTTGGCCGCTCAGACTGTTCGCTTACTTAGTTTTGGAGAGGCAAATGATTGGGCACAGATTATAGAAGCTGAAACCAATAAAGACCTCTCTAGTGTCGTTCTTGGAGATAACAAGATACCTTCTGAAAAGGCGAAAAAGTCTGCACAGATTGTCGCATCGACAATTTTTAATACGAAGGCTGAGAGTCTGGAAAATCACGCACTTGGCGAGATCCAAAATTGGCATAATAGCGACGAAGAAATCGTGAAGGAAGAATTAATCCCTCTTCTCACATCTGTAGGAACAGTACCTTCGGAATTGGCTGAGGGAATATTTGCGGCTCATGTTGTTGCTGCAGCTGTTGAAGCTGCACTATCCAAGGATGCAGACATATCATCTATATTTAGTAGAATGCTTGGCATTTTGAAGATAATGCATGATAAAAACTCATCTTGGGGACCAATGTTCGTGAGACAACCAGGCAATATCTATCGCAATATGGTCTATCCTGTTTTTGATTCTAAAACCTAATAATTAGCAATGAGAGAAACATAAAGTTCTGTTAAGAGCATGTACAACAAATCGTTTGGGTCCAGACGTATAAATGAAATTCCTATAAAATGTTACTGTTTCTGCCGAGAAAGATTCTGATATTTATAATAGCGAAAAAATGAGTGGGATCAAGTGGTGTTAAGCAGAATGCTAAACCAAGTACCCGTCTTTCAGTTTCACAAGTTGTTGATTTGGGACATCATGACATATAATACATTGATCTAACTAGGTCGGTCAATCAGTAAAATATATTTTTTTGATGAGAAGGAAGTCAAGTCAGCTCAAAAATTTCTGAATTAGCGGAACAAGATCTATTAATTTATCTACTTCACCTGCACTTTGTTCAGGACCCTTAAAATGAATTGCATTCATGCCGAACTGACGAGCAACGGCTACATGGCCAGAATCTTCTGTAATGAATAGTACATTTTCAAAGGATAAATCTTTTTCAAAAGAGTCAATCGCTGCTCTAAAAATTTTTTTGTCTGGTTTTCTTACGCCTACTTCAGTTGATAAGGTTACGTGCTTATAAAGTGGCTCAAAGAATGACGCTATCCCAAGCTTTTGAAGGATATTATAGTATTTCAGCATAAAAGGTTTGACATCTATCAAACGCAAACCATGGTCAAAATTATCAAAGTCTGATATTAATGCAATATCATGGGAATCACCATCACCAACATTCATTGTCTTTATAGAGGAAAGGAGTTCTAGAGCTCCAGGCAATAATTCATTATTAAATTCTAATGTGTTACCTAGATCGAACAGAATAACTTTCATATTTATTATTAATCGATCTACCTTATTAGTATTTAAAAAATGACTTTGAAGTATTGGCCAATTAAATTAGGAAATCTAAAATCTGATAGTATTATAAATATTATAGATATCATCAGCATATAATATTTCCCAACCCATGAGATCGTTGTCAAATTTATTAGATGTGCCATGCCATATACAAGTCTTGAAAATCGCAGTAGCTAAGCACCATAGGTTTGCATAAAGTGTTTACCAGAGATATAATAATACTTGGTTAAGACTGGGATATATTCTGTAGATGTAGGCTCGAATTAATATCTTCACTAAAAGGAATTGCAATGACAATAATTGCATTTCTTTTACCAATTATTGCAATAACAACAGCTGCATTCACCTGATCGATAGAACGCTCCTTACGAATGGAAGAAACACTACTAATGAAGGAATTAGGCGATGGAAGCCGCCAAAGAATCCGAATAAAATCTCCAAATAATATGTGGTCATATGCGCTTTGAGTTGCTTCTTTTATTTCATCCCAACAACACTCTTTGTATATGTTCTATCAGATCCTTTGAAGAAATTGGTTTTCTTATGAAACAAACATTCCTTAATAATGGATATCTTTCCACCATGGCTTCATAATATAGTTCAAATGCAGTCATAAAACAGACCTTGACTTTATCATCTTTTTTTCTTATTTTTTGAAATAATTTGAACCCATTTAGCCTAGGCATTCGTACATCAATTAATAGAATATCGTAAAATTTAGGCTTAAATTTAGATAATGCGTCTAGAGGATCGTTATATACGTTGACATAAAACCCAGCATCTTTTAAGGTTAGTTCGTAAAATAAGGAACTATCAAGATCATCTGCTACGATCAATATCCGTTTCTGGTTTGTAGCAGCTTGAATAGATAAACCCACGTGTATTACCGTATGTTAGGTCAAGAGGCAGTATTTGGTTTTCTAATGGATACTTTAATGATCATCGTATCATTGGTTTGGGAGAATAAATTGTAAGAGCAGAACTAGAGCTACACAATAGCGAAGTAATCCCTTGCATTTTTTATAAGGAGAATAAAGTTTTCTCTTTTGTCTTTTAAGCAAATCTATGTGTGCATGTAATGCATTACGATGTTCTATTAAAGTATCATGCAATATCCAATTATCTTCTGTAGAACGAGCAGTTTTCCGGGTTATTAGAATTAACTGCAGTGGAATTTATTTTATATTTAACAGCTCTTACTAGATTTAGTTTCATTTGATGGATATCTGATATTGCCCAGCCTAACCCTACCTGCATCTGACTACAGACTAGACTCGTAGAGAGAACAAGGACAATAACTAAACTTGGTATTTTCCAACTGTCTATTTTGATAGGCATGAATTATCAATAGAATCAGTGTGCTAGTTAAGATTTAAATTAAAGCATATGAAAGTGCTTGACACTTTACTCGTTATATCTTGTACCGTAATTTGATGAAACGATCACAATGGTGTTTATGGTTACAAAGCTATAGATGGCAATTACACACTAGGCATATGATAGATACAAGATAGGCTTGTACACTATTAGTTTTTGTACAGTTAGCTATAAATCAGAATGTTTTGGAGCAGATTCTTATCAGGATAGGCATAGTAACCAGTCAGCATATCCATCAAAAAAGACATATTCTACCAGCAGCATCAGCAAAGTAACAATCGTAATCACTACATATAGTATGCTCTACAAACGCAGAGAGGAATTCTACCAGTACAATGCAATGCAATGCAATAGTGAGTTAATATGCGATATTTTAAATTAGGCGCAAAAAGTGAGAATATAACATCTAACCATCATGAATGCCCTAGAGTCATATAACAAGATTTTGCAATTAATGAAAGAACATCACACCTGGTTTGATAAATCAATACCTCTCATCGCCAGTGAAAATATACCTAGTACTGCAGTAAGAGAAGCAATAATTTCTGATTTTGGCAACAGATATGCTGAAGGCTGGCCTGGAGAGAGGGTATATGCTGGATGCAAATACATAGATCAAGTAGAGATTATTTGCAACGATCTGGCGAAGACCGTTTTTGGGGCAGAATTTGCAGATTGTAGAGCAACTTCTGGTGTAGTTGCTAACCTTGCTATTTATGCAGCATTTTCTAAACCTGGCGATTATATGCTAGCAGCATCTATTCCTTCAGGTGGTCATATTTCCCATGGTAAGAAAGAGCATTCGGGTACAGCTGGGCTTGTACATGGATTAAATATTGAACATTATCCCTTTTCAAAAGAAGAAATGACAATAGATGTAGATGCTACGAAAAAGAAGATTGAAGAAATGTGTAAGGATAACAGAGCTCCAAGTATGGGAATGTTTGGCGGTAGTCTATTTCTATTTCCACATCCTGTAAAGGAGTTGGCAAATTTTATGCATGATCATAATATGTACATAAACTACGATGGGGCACATGTTGCGGGATTGATTGCTGGTGGTCAGTTCCAAGATCCTCTAAAAGAGGGAGCTGATTCAATGACTATGAGCTCACACAAAACATTGTGGGGTCCCCAAGGAGGAATTATAGTATCATTACAGAAATATGCTGAATCTATCAAGAAGGCAGTTTTTCCGGGTATCACAAGTAGTCATCATCTGCATCATGTTGCT
>DATBGR010000356.1:0-10025 GCA_036557905.1 Nitrososphaeraceae archaeon
TATGATTACTCGATTGGAACTCCATAAAGACTAAAACGATAACCAATTTAATAATTGAAGAAGAATCTGAGGAATAACAGCTTTCGTGCCCATTAGGCCGACTAAAACCTTGAAATATTATGTGCCATCCCCTAGTTTTAATGGCCAAGATGGTTGAAATGGACGAACGAGTCTCAATATTTGCTCAAGTTAAAGGTCCAGTTATTTTGATAAATAAATTCAGCGTAAAAGCTGAGGAATTTGATCAGTTTCTAAAGGGATGGGCAATGGAAGCAGAAAAATTTAAGCAGCAACCAGGTCATATCTCGACTCAACTACACAAGGGCATAGGAAAGAGTGGCATCTTCATTAACTATGCAGTTTGGGAATCTATGGCACACTTCAAGAAGGCGGTTACTAACATTATTAACCCACAGGATCCAGTTTCTGCTTTTCCGCCTAGCACGATGGTATCTCCCCACTTGTTCAAGAAAATGGCTATTCCAGGACTCTGCGTAGACTGATCTAACTCGTTACTACATATAGAGGACTAATTCCCGAATGCATACTGCTATTAAATTATATATAGATTGAAAAGGTCTCATGCAGTACTTAGCGCGCCTCTTGATAGATGAGTTATATGATCACTCTATACATTAAGTATCCTCTTTTAGAGAATGTTTATAGACCCGGCGTGCGCTCATCATTAATAAAGACACTGTTTCCGTGAAATTATTGCTGCCATGATCGAAGTCCAATATAGCCTAATTGAATTTTGACTACGAGAATCTATGATTTAGTTAATATATTGAACAAGTACGTATTTTCTATCCCTAGTTTTTCCAAACTTATCGGTAGATAGCTGCCCCTCTTTGCAGAATTGATATTGTATTTGATTATGTAGTTCGAACTAAAAGTCTAATCACCTTAACCGGCTGCAATTATTTAACCAATCTCTTATTGTGCCGTAAGCCTCATCTTCAGAACATTTTCTAATGTTAATAAGGTAAGGAACCAGGATACGCCACACTATAAATTTTCTATAATCATCTAATGGAGTTTGTTTTTGTGCGGACGTCCACACTTACATCGATCGTGAGACGATGCCTTATTACATCAGATCTATACCTTATCAAATCGTATAAATCAGATTAGGGATGCCATTCTACATTGGTTAATAAATATTTAAAAATAGGTCTTCTAATGGTAATTGCATCCGGAGTCTCGGCAGTCTATTTAGATCTCGAAGGATTCGATTGTCTGTCGAAATTGAGTAAAGTCCAGCGATCTGAGGTTATAGTTGAAAATTTACCAGATCTTGAAAGGAACTGCTTTATCATCACTAATTCTTACGTATATTCACTCTTCGGAGTAATCATAGGAGTTATTCTGATAGTTATTTGGTATACCAGATATAGAAGGTGGCCATATAAAGAAAACAAAAGGTGGACACGTTGATAGATAGATAACCTTCTAATTACGTAATAGATCTAATAAATACCTCTTAATTTGTTGTTATGTTATAATGCATATGGCATCATGTCCAATTTGTAAAAAGAAAATGAGTGAACATTCCGAGTTTCAAGATAAAATATGCAAAATGATCACGATAAAGCAGTTTGCAAATTACTCTCCTGGTTATGATGTTCAGTTTAGACCTTTGTTCGAAGAATAAGATCAAATCTGACTATCTGGGCGGATGTGAGTAGATGAATCCTTAGATATATCTCCAAGCAGATCTATTGATGAGTGTCTCAATCACATAATGAATCCCATTTTTTGTATTTTCCATTATAGTCCGGGCAAGAGGATGCTCAGTGATGGAAAGGGAGTAGTAACATGGCCTGAATCATCGTAAGCTACGATAATGAAAAATCAGTAACGATTCGTATGATTACTAATATACGTTATGAGTACAATGTTCCGAGTGCTCTCCACCCCGAAAAATAGGAGTATGAATACCAGTAATAATATGAACCAATTAATGGTTTCCTTCAAAGGATTAAAGTATGGAGCCTTTGCTGGTTTTATAGCAACTTGGTCTGTATCTTCAGTGATCGCCGTAACTGAGATATTACTCGGATTGAATATTGGTACATTTTATTCGATTATGGGCATTAGCTTAGGAGTTAATAATATCGTGGCTGCCACAGCCATAGCCTTTGGTCTTCATCTTTTGATTGGCACTATAGTAGGGGCGATACTTGGCATCATTGGGATCAGATGGAAAAAGGTGCGTATGCTCAATCCGTACAAGAGTGCATTGGTTGGTGTGGGAGTAGGTATCGTAGTATGGCTAGTATTGTTCCTTCCAATAACGACGTTCCTAGTTCAACCTGCTATTAATTCCATTACTACTATGTTGGCTATACAATCGCAGAAGGTAGTAGTATCTGAAGACATTAATTTGTCCATTAGAAATATTACATTAGTTGCAATTGTATTTCACTTGATATGGGGCGCGATATTTGGATATATTATTAGTTCTCTGCTAAGAATCAGGCTTTTTAGAATAAAAGAACACTATAGAGATATTGTTAATATCGATCCAAATATCCGGCTAGTTACCATTTGCGATTCAGAAGGCAAAATGATGTACTCTCGTCATCATCAAGGAGTAGAGAACTTGCTTACCCCAGAAGAGAGCAAAAAATCTCTTGAGATGGCCATGACTGCATGGAAGATCCGCAGCGAACTTTCACACAAGATAGGAAAGGGAAGGTACGTAGTCGCAGAGTATGAAAAAATAAAGCGCATTACTATGCCGTTTGGAGAGGATTATCTCCTATATCTAACTACAGAGACAGTAGCTGACCATTTTAATATAGTCAATCAAATTCGTAAATTAGAGGCAGGACTAAAGTATTCCAATAGATGAATAACGTATGAATTATCCTGGACTCTTCTAGACTAGTTTTTAGGGCAAATAGGAATGACATACAGTATCTATTAATCAAAATATTATTTATATTACCAAATTGGCAATAAGAAGGATCTCTAAGTGCAGCCAATATGACTATCTGCATTAATTGGCGCGCCTCATGATAGATTCATAGACTTCTTTAATTGTCGCAGATGTAACACAAATGCCTATACATTTGATCTCTTAACCCAGAAAATGTTTTTAATGAGGCGCGCCACACACCTTTTAGAAAAGACACTATTTCCGATATAATTGTAAGACCTACTATTCGGCCTACTACATGAACCAGTTTCTAAGTTGGGACTCATGCATATAGATGAATAATGGATGCGCGCCTTCTAAAATAAATTTTGACTACGATTATCATGATTAAGTCGGCACATTATACAAGTACGCGTTTTCTACCTATCTTTAATTTTTCCAAACTTATCAGTAGATATCCCACTTCTATTTGCAGAATTATTATTATATTTGATGATGTAGTTCGTCTACTAAATATTTTCTATCTTTGATCATATGTGAGGCTGGCAGTGTAGCTTTTATCAAGACATAATCAATAATTTCTTTTTGAGATAAATCTTTCATCTTGATTGCGGAAAGATAGACGATTCTCTCGACAAAATCAATGTGCAAAGATCTTACAAGAGAAAATACGTTTGTCTTAAGTCTCTTTTTTAATTCACTTCTATTTTGAATGTAGTAGTCTGCACATGGCTCATATACATGATGTCCGATATGTTGAATGTTTTGTATATCAAATCCCTCTGTTTTTATTTCTGATTTTATCTTCTCTAAGCTATAGTGCTCAGATGCCCAAGTGAAATAAAGGATCCCAAGTTTTGCAAATTGTAGCAAAGATCGACAATATGATAGTTTTGTACCTATAACTGGAAGTGCAATTACAATCAAACCTCCAGGTTTTAGAACTCGTTTAGATTCACTTAAGAATTTAGATAGTGGTTTGAAATGTTGTGCTGATTCTAAAGCAACTATTCTATCAACACAATTATTTGCAAAAGGCAGTGTTGTTGCAGTAGCATTTACTAAAGATATGGCAGCAGTATTATTTCCATTAGTTTGTTTACACCTTGCATCTGCATTTATCATTTCATAAGCTAAATCAGATTTAATTAATCTGACAGATGTCAAAGAAGATATGTACTCTAAAGCTATGTGCAATTGTTTGAGATTAATATCAATACAAAAAATATCTAAAAGATTACCTTCGTTATTATTATATCGCAAGTTCCAAAGTACTGCCGGAGCACAAAATCCACTCCCAATGTCTATAACTTTTTTTGCAGATTGTAAATCAGCAAGTTCACCAACCAACTCACATAGTTTTACTTGGGCTTCTACAGGATTAGTTGTAGTTGGAGTCCAATAACCAAAGTTAAGCAAGTCGTACTTGTTATTATTATTGTTGTCATTCAACGCATATTTTACAAATGGTGTTATAGAATTATAGAGCTCGACTATGTCCCTTTCATTTCTTCTATTTATCCATAGAATAGATTTTAAGGTATTGAATAACAAAAGAAGATTTGAGTTTATAATATCAATTAGTCAGTATGCAATATAATATATTTGAAGTGCTACCTAAAGAAATGTGTTCTTTACTAGTTAACCGAAAAGATATCTGAACTGGAGGAATATATATTCACAAAATACAAAAACACAGAATAAATACTCAGGAGTCATGATATTAGACCCATCTCAGGTAGAATTGGGATTTGACGCGCCTCGTGAATGAGACACCCGACTTCTATCACCATTGTCTATTTATATCATGGTCTTATTCTATTCATTAGATATTTCATTTTAGAGAAACGTTTTACTGTGATATGTTTCATAACACAAAGAGAAGACACTATTTCCCAGATAATCGAACCAGGGACTTAGAAGTATTACAGACTGTTTATTGATAATGGGTGAAATGGTAATTCATCTAACTACTTGATTCAGTGCCCCAAAATGTTGCACTTTGACTGCGATAAAATTCAACTGCATATATATGCTTGCACTTGGCATTGTAGCACGCATAGTCTGGACATGAACAAGCCCACCCTGATTGAGTTGTAGTGACGGTATAGATGTGGTCACCAGATGTCGATCTGACTGTATAATTCGATTCATTGATCATTGAAATGGCGCCACTTGTTTGTGCTTTGAGCTTGCATAGCTCTTCGCGGTGAACAGGTTGTCTAGGCATCTTTAGGCACCGCGCGCCTCATGATATACAGTATACATAATTATATTACCATCCTATGATATCAGTCTGCATTAGGTGATAATATTTATAACCTGCCATTTCTCATATCGTATTATAACTTTATGTGCGGGATGATTAATCCGGATGGGTTAAAAACCCGATGTGATTAACGTATTGGGTATTAGTGTTGGCTGTGGACAAATGGCGCCTCTTTGGCTATCTCACGCATATTTTCTTCTGGCTGCTGTTCGTTCAGTATAATATTGTGAAGCAGACGTCATCTTAAATCCAGTAAATTCTATTCCTGCAAAGATATGCTTGGTACCGCTAATCACAATGAATAAGGAAATTATCTTTTCCAGTAAGGTATTGCTAATTCTGCCTGCAATCTTTTGCAATGTTGTAAAATGAGGAATTCGTGATAATCCTAAAAATAATCTAAGGTAATGCGCTTCAACCAGCCATTCTGCAAACATCCTATAACTTACCTTCGTACTGTCTTATTGTGAGCAATACTAAATGCTGCCATATCGTAAAGACATGGTTGCTCTTTCTATGAAGAAACAATGGTATCCTTGAATTACTCAAGACACGATACATAGTGCATGCCAGTCTAACATATCTTGATTCTTTCAATATCCATATACGATCATACGTCTAGAAAGCTCTAATGGTATTCAGAACATGGTTTCTACAAAGCCGAATCAAACCTCTCCAAATATATAGTGAACAGAAGAAATTGTTGAGTGAGATATATCAACTCGCTTCATACTTCCAATTTTTTGTAATGGAAATGACAGCGTGACGAATGGACCGTCTATGGTTAAATATTAGATGGTTTTGTTATGGAATTGATTGCAAAAACCTTATCTTGTTAGCGCTAATTTTGGGCTACGGAATAAGCAGTTCCATATGACAATTGGATTGACTCTGATTGCAATTATCGCTACCATAATGTTGTTATCTATCTTTTCATTAACATTTGCCGTAGCTCAGACTGATAAGAAACAGGATATCTCAAAATTGGTTGACAAAGGATTGTCTCTTGTTAACTCCGGTAATTATACTGAAGGTTTAATGAATATAGACAGAGCTTTAAGAATCGATTCGAATGATACTGTAGCGCTGTTTGGCAAAGGTCTGGCTATACGGCGCATTACAAATAATGATACAGAAGCAATGAAATATTATGATAAAGCATTCGAAGTGGATCCAACTTCCAAGTATGGATTAGTTTCAAGAGGAACAGCTCTTTCTATTCTAGGTAACTCTACTGAAGCTTTGAAATACTTTGATAAGGCTTTAAATATAGATCCGAATAATAAATATGCGTTAAGCCGCAAAGGGTATGCTCTGTATAACTCAAGAGGAACAGCTCTTTCTATTCGAGGTAACTCTACTGAAGCTTTGAAATACTTTGATAAGGCTTTAAATATAGATCCGAATTTCACTGAAGCGTTAGAGTATAAAGGGATTACCCTAATTGGGATTACCCTAAATGAGCCAGTTAACAGGGATAATCTGAGCGGTTCAACTAACTTCACAAAAGCTTTGAAATACTTTGATAAGGCTTTAAATATAAACCCGAATAATGCTGAGGCGTTATATGATAAGGGAAGGGCGTATCGGCTATTGGCTTTCGAGGAACCAAATAAGCATACGTCAGCCAAAAGTATAGAGTTCCTTGATAAAGCCCTCGCTATAAACCCGAAGCATAAAAATGCATTATTTAATAAAGGCAGAGTCGTTGATGATATGGACTATGGTATGATCATCTACTGTATAACCATAAGTCTGATTTGACAATTCCTGTATCATTTTATCTACATTATTTTCGGTAATGCTATGAAAGCTATTGACTTCATTGTTTGTAAGATCGTTACTATAGTTTTTATTATCACTCATTTCAGTTGCACCTTTAGAACCCGAGATACGCTGTTATGATAAATGTCCGAATTCACATCTTCAAAAATACGGCCTACAGCTTGCTTTAGAACATATCCCCGGTCATTCGTATCGAGTCGGTATAATTCTTTAATTATTTTGGGGGTTAAGTCTTTGAGTAATATAATATAGGGAGGAGCCGGCCTAAATGCTCCAATTTTTAGCATTTTATAAGCCTGATCATAGTACACCCTAGAATCTACTGATTCTTTATCACTATCCGAACTCGCATTTGTATTTGTAGTTGATTGCTTTACACAAGCCAGACGCTTCTTTAATACATCAATCAGATAATTGATAGACCACAAATCACGATCATCACAAATGCTATTTGCAGGACATACTCCAAGATATGAAGATGTTATTGTTTGATCTGACGCACCATTCTGTCCGGCCTGATAGTAGGAAACATTGTGAGGAGGAAAAGACTTAATTTTGTCTTCAGTGCATCTATATTTAGTCGTCATTTTCTTTAACCTCTGGTTTAAAGCAAGTGGCACGCGAAGTGTGTTAGACTGGTCGCCCAACCTTCTCTAACACCTTGCTTTGTTTTCCAGAATTGTGTCCAGCTTTTAACCGCTTTATCTCGGCATTTAATTCCAAGATTTTATCTTCATATTGCATGCAGTGATGCACACTGTCATCGTCTGCATTTATGAAGGCCTTTTTTAATCTGGCAATTTGTTTCTGATAGTGCATGCACTTTGAACAATTACCATCGGGTTGCGTCTTATTGGTTTTCAGTATACCCAATAGGCCTCAACCTTTTCTACCACTAATCGTTGACCATCTACACTGCATTTCAAAAAATCTCCTTTTCCGATACCTAATCCTACAGCGAATTCTTTGGGCAAAACCAAGGTGAAACTCCTTTCGCCTTGTAATGCTTGAACTCTTCTGAGTTCTATTCTTTCTTTAAAATCCATTACCCCATGTATGTACTGAACTCTAATAATGTCAGATTTTTTATTTTCATCATGCATGAAATAAATAACTTGAAAAATAATGCTTTCGTGGCCGGAATATCAAGCATAAGCGATATTTTCAGAAAAGATGATGATGGTGAATACATCAAATCGAATGCAAGATTAGTCATTAAATCAAATGCAAGATTGGCCAGAAAAATTCTTTCTTATACACTTGTCGCTCAAAAAAATAATCATTCTCAAAAATACGATGAGGTCTTCTTTGATAGAGACTTAGCGAAATGGTTGTTGCATAACTACATAGAATTTGTCGAACGTTATCAAGATAGGCCATATAATCGAATGAAAGAATCTGCCCAGGTCGAAAATGTTCTTCCGCGTATAAAGGATCTATTAAGTGATTTGGTCGACTTGGACCTAGTTAGATTTGAAAAGGATGAGCAAAGACGAGGAACCAGTGATATTATTACAGTGTACAGGCCTACTTTTGCTGGCCACCTTATTGCATTATTAATTGAAATTATGGAATCTGAGAAGCCGAAGCCAAATATCTCAATTGAGATATACCATCTGTTTGACTCATATTTTAAAGAACATCATTCATCTTATGATAAATTCTATGCTGCACTATTCAAAAAATATATGGAAAGAGGACTATTTGACGAATTCGGAATTGACATTTTGATATCTAGACTAAATTCTGGTATGGAAATAAAGACAATAGATGACCTTGTTCATCGATTAGAATTATTATCTTTTGATGATACTGGAAAAGCGCTACTATATGCAGATTTACTAGATGAAGTATTAAAGGAATTAGATCCAAATGCAAAAGAGTTACTTTTTTACGAGATAAAGCTCTTGTTGGAACATGAAATGTCAAAAAGATTGACTCATAAAGATTTTGAACAGCGTCGATTTGAATTAAGAGACTGCACAGACAGAATTGCTTTAGAAGCTAAATGTGAAAACTGCAACACATATTTTGTGGTAGATATCGAGATTCTATATTATCTAAGAAAGCGTAATTTTGCACCACATACTCCTGTGCCTGAGTCTAAATGTCCTAATCCTAAATGTCACGAAAGATCTCTTATCCTTCCGAGATTGTAAATTTTAAGATGGTTTGTGATATGATTGAGAACAGCTGAATTAGTTAGCATAGGATCTATCTTTTCAAGAAGAGAAAAGGATGGCCAATATACGAATAGCGCGCGTACATCTCAAAACATCTTTAAATATTGCTTATCTCTCAAACAGAATCAACAATCTGAAAATGGTAATAATCAATCTTTTACATGGTGGGAAGTTACAGATTGGCTAACTAAGGATACTAGCAATTCTTCTGACAAATCTACTAAAGAGTAGAAAATCTACAACGTACAATCAAGAAAAAACTGCAAAATTTAGTAGATTTAGAATTGATTCAAATCTCTGGAAATAGACCAGTGACAAAGGGAACTGGAACTACTCCTGAATATCAATGTACCAAATTTGGTTATCTTGTAGCGTAGATTACAGAAAGTTTTGACAAGAATTGCGATGAAAAATTGATTCAAAATGAAATATATACCTTAGTTAGTGAAATCTTTACGATTAACGAGCATTCTTCGGCTTCTAATATCTTCTTTTCAAAATTTGTCAAAAAATGCAATGATGCAAATGAATTTAGAAACATTGTGTATCTTTTTAGACAAGCTATTTCTGATAGTAATATTATCAAAATGACAGATCTATTTAATTATATTTGGAGACTTGATTTTGAAGATTTAAACACTAGAATTCGCTTCAATAATATGTTTTTTGAGATACTAGATGAATTAGATCCTGAAAAACAAAACCTGATTTTGCATGCCCTCAAGTTAGATATTGAAAGAAGAATGAAAGCTGCTGCAGTTAGCTTTGAAAAGTTCGAGCAAGCTCGATTTATGATGAGGTCATATTATAATAAAGTTGCTCTTGAATGCTTCTGTACGAAATGCGACATGTTTATGTATAGTGCACATAATGTTCTCGACTATAGAAAAAGTGTAGTCGATTT
>DATBGR010000357.1:0-9404 GCA_036557905.1 Nitrososphaeraceae archaeon
TAACGATTTAGTTGCAAGGATACAGTTATCTCCCAAATAGATATAAGTAGTAAGCATTTTGCTTTATCTGTTAGCTCAATCTGTAGACACGATTATTCTAAAATTCTTTTCTGAGTTAAATCCGTATTTACACCTGCTGAGATACTAGGCTGCCACCTTATACAAGTAGTACATAGAACCATACCACTCTACTAGTAAAATCTCATTGGTTGTGCTTATCCATCTACCTTGGTTAGGTAAGGGTTTATTGTGTTTGCTTGTTGACAAATCTCAGATATTATATTACTTCTTGTTTATTTCTGCTCATATTAAACACACTGTCGCTAACTTGGGAAGAGTGATATCAGGAACTATTGCGTCGTTTGAGTCGTAATTAAACAAAAAATACAAAAGGACTGCGGCAATAGGTGGTCTGCGGCGGCTCAAGTATATCTTTTGGTGTGAGGCTGCAAGCAACCTAAGGTTTGTCACTGCCGTTAAAAAACACGCAGATAATATTCAACAAATTGCATTCTAATAGTCCTATACAGAATCAGAGGATTGTAAAAACAGGTGAATCATCATACTTTTTATGATGTAATTGTGCGCACAAAATAAGTAAGGAGAAATTCATCAAGCCCTACATGTGATTCGTCTATTTGTTCATTAAATTTTGAAAACTGTAAGGAAATTATACATGGGCTCAATATGAAGCCAACATTATTTTAAGTCATTAAAACAGGAAATATACAGAGGAGAGGTTTTTCAAAACATATCAAAGAATTGAGAATCATTATTACATTATTTAAGTTCTTACTATGGGAGCCTAAAATACAGTTAGTACTTTCCCAATCTCAACACCTATCATGGAATAGTACTATTATTATTAGTAAGATTGTATAAAATGCTACCGTTTTTCATTAAATTAGAACCATTTTTAAAGTAGGAGAGCCAAATATACTTTGACTTAAGAGGATATGTATAATACACTGTCGTTATGTCTGGGATCCGCAGGCTTTTACTAGCCATTCAAGCGGATCCAACCTAATGACGGTCAATATAAAGTCGCATTATTTACGAATATCAACCTTTAAAAGATTGTCCTATTCCTATTTAGGATTACTCATTAGACATTCATGTTAGAGGATTTCCATATGACTGTAAGCGATAAGATTAGTAATAGAACTAGATCGAGTGACATAATTTATTGTAAAAATAATCAGATATAGGAAACACTCAAGACTGGGATATATTAGATCTCTTGCATAATTAGCAGTTATGATCTATCAATGCTGTTTATTTTTGCTGTATTCTTAGAAGGAAATCCTGTTAGACTGCATAACTCTGAAGTTTAATAGACCAGATATTATATCAGAAACATCGTTATATTTCCTTAATCTGTTTCTGAACTTTGTACCCATTATTCCAAACTTCTTGATCTTGCATATGGTATGTTCTATTATGATCCTTAGTCTTGTGTGATTCTTGTTGTATTTTACTTCGTCATTTGAAAGCAAGGTGTTCTTTTTCTTTCTGATGGGAAGTACAGACTTTATAGTCGGATAATCCTTTTGTATGCCAAGATAACCAAGATTAACTATGTTGTCAACTTGTGATAGAGTTATAGGATGATTGTGCTTGTATATGTCATAATCATGTTTCCTTCCACATTCATAACCTGTATTATGCAGAATCAAACCTCCAGTATTAACCATTAATTGTGTCTTGACAGTATGTTCCTGTTCCTTCCTTCTACCTGAATAGTAACTCTCTTCTCTTGCTATTGTTCGTAGGTCTTGGAATCTCCTGTTCTGTAGAGTCTATAAATGCTTTGAATCCAGGAAAGTAATGTTCAACTTCCTTTATAGTTCTTAATCTCTTAGTACGTCTGTATATCTTCTTTGGCAATGGGATGTACTCCTTTACCAAAGATTCTAGAATAGTCAAATTTCTACACACATTGCTCTGATCAAGATCAAATAGAAATTCTGATAGTGTGTATGCAATGTACAATCGATAATAGACCAATAGCATTAGAAATCTTCTCTTGGTTTCAGTTTAAATGGTCTACCAGCACCAACATCTCTTTTCCTCTTCTTTTTAGAAAGAAGACGTCTTCTTTCATATTCCTCATATTTCAATTCTATCTCTCTGCTTATTTGATCAAATTCTGGTACGGTTAGTCCAGTAAATGACCTGAATAGCAAAGGCTTTCTGTATAATCTTCTGTAGGACATCAAAGAGATATCAGATAAATATCATATATGATGTCGAATATGGCTCTAAGCTTCTAATTTCACAATAGATCTATTCAATAACTATCACATGGAATACATAGTAAGACGGCCAACTGACTTGAAAACCATCATATTACTTTGGTACAGTAACGTTAAAAATTGCAAGGTCTGGAATTACAGGATTAAACAAGATATCATTAATTGTAACCTTTATTACATAATTGCCAGGTTGTAAAAATCTGTACGTAGCTTGATCTACGCCTTCATCAGAATGGTGTGCTTGTTTGTACACTTGCTTATTTTCACCTCCATTAATACTATAGATGACAAAGTCATAGTCTACATGTTCTTGATCTTTATTCGTTTTTTGATTGATAAAGTCTATTAAGAAATTAGTGTCCTTTTCTATTGTGGGTGTGATTGGTTCTTGCACTAACTGGATATTTACATTATTTTTCATATTATTGGATACTGTATTTGCTGCAACATCATTAGAGACCGAGATAAACCCTCCCATCTGTGAATTCAATGGATCAGAAAAGTGATATATTCCGGGCTTATCAAAGGTATGCGAGAAGTTTGAATAGGGCTTTATAGTATTCGATTCAGCTACTATTTCGCCGGTTTTGTTTTCATTTATTTTTATCTTATGATCTATGTTATCATGGTTGGACCAGATTAGTGTGCTACCTAATTTGAGAGGATAATAAGTTACATCGTAACGTGAATTGGATATCATTGCAATGGTGTTATTTTTGCTAATTGCAGAAACTGAAACAAGTCCAACACCGTTGCTCAATGTTATAACAACAAAGATTAGGGTAAATGTTGTCAGAATATTAAGGAATCGATAATTTTTTGTCAAAGCAATTTTCCTCTGAATGATATGATAGAGTATCCAGATTAGTCACAAGTTTTCCACATGAAGAGCAGAAATATGAATTACATGTTATACAATATAGAAAATTTTTATCGCTTAGATTTTCGATATTTAAAATAGCCAATTCATGTTCATGTATATTTTTAGTACAATATTCGATACCGGGATACTCAATCTGAGGATTAGTATAACCTATTTTCAAGTTAAACGCTTGTATTTTAGAATCTATTTATGTTTTTTAGTACATTCGGCGAATGTACCATGATTGCTATGATGATATAAGACATAT
The DNA here is from genome assembly GCA_036557905.1 of Nitrososphaeraceae archaeon. Lineage (GTDB taxonomy): Archaea > Thermoproteota > Nitrososphaeria > Nitrososphaerales > Nitrososphaeraceae > JARBAU01. The sequence continues at coordinate 3,386 of DATBGR010000357.1, forward strand.
AGATAACATTATTTTCAAATGTGTAACAAAAGTATTCACTTAATATTGAATTAAACGTTGCATTATGTCATTTTAGACCAATTAATAAATTGAACTAATTGCTCGCATTCTCATATTTTAGCCAGTTGCTAGTCCCTCCGTCAAATTCCTTTAACTGATATTCTCTGTTCAATGTCTTATCTCTAGATTGCAGTTCTTAAATTTAATTATAAATCAGTTTTTGGATGGCATTCTTCAAGTGACAGCAAAAACCTAGAAAAGAGTTATGAAATCCAGCTCACATAATAACTAGCCCATACAAGGTAAAATTAACAGTTTTATCTGTAAATAGATCTAATGATACAATTTTTAATATAAAAATAAAAAGAAATTGGTCGGAAACGAATAGTTCCTGCATCTAACCCCCAGGAACTCCTGGTTGGATTTCGTTGACACCTACAACTGCAGTACTACTTGGTGGGAAAGTAATAGGCTGGGTCGAATTGTTTAATAATGCGACATCTGTTTGATACACCTTCTTTCCAGGATCAGAATCAATGTCGGCATGATATAAGCACATGCTTCCAGGCTGTGATAATTCCTTTATGATCTCTGGTGCTACAACCTTAAAGTCCGGAGCAGGTCCAATAAGTACGCTCACATCTGCCTTTGAACTTGAGTCACATGGAACATGAAGAGCAACGTGTCCCGCATTTATCATATATGGTGTAGAATCATAAATATGTAAGAATCCTTTAGCAGGAATAGTCTGGCCTTGTAGAAGAAGTGTGACCGAATCTCTTGACACTTTGCTTTGATTGTCTGCTGCACCGGCTGAAGACATATTCATATTCATATTTGACATTGAACCACCACCACTCATAGTTGCCTGATTTTGTGATGGATTCATCGGATTCATCTGAGCAAGCACCTTGGTCATCCCTGTTGTCATTATCCCAATTGATAATACTGCTGCGATGAGTATTCCAGATATAATTCTGTAGTTTACCTTATTTTTTTGCATTATTGTGGCAATGAGTTGCTAACTTTATATCTTTTTTAGTTTATTCGACGAATGTACCAAAGAATCTTGTCTTAGAGATGTTCTTTCACGCAGACATGAGGTGTATTTGCAAGCTGATACAATAGATCTAAGTTAATGATCAATCAGTCTGCCAACTGATGAATTGACATATAAGCATAAATCATGGTAAAACGGTAAATCATAAATTATAAATCGTAAATCACAAATTGAAGAATACTTGTTCCTTGAGGTGGCTAATTTCGACATTTGTGTTGCATTATAAGATAAAGTAGAAGGGCAAGGTAAGAAAAAATAGATTATCCCAACTACGCTAGACCAGAATTGAGAAATAGTAATCCAATCCATTCTTTGAATATCTATAATTATTGTTTAGTTCTCGTTCTAAGTCTATGGTGTGACTCGTGTTTATTGTGAAAACCTTGCGAGTTTGTATTTTTCTTCTGCTACTCATCTTTCTAATTGCCTGTATGTCTTGTTCAGAATCTGACTAATCGCTATAATTTCTGCAGAGCAAATGGATAAAAATATGCAGTAGTAGTGTGGAAAATAAGGTATTAAACTTAACACAAGGCTCAATATAGTCCACTGTCATGGTCTGCTAAACTATATCTATCCTCATACGAGGGCCCGTAACTCTATCAATGTTGTCCAGAAATGCTTGCACGATAATGATACTAGTTTCTCTAATTGAATTCACTCGAACAGGAATCGAATATAGATAATGCAATTGAAGATGGAAGAAGACAATGATTTCGATATACTCCTTATTTACATATGCAATAAGATTACAATTTACAACGGATTTACATTCTAACCAGCACTATTTCTTGCAAGCGATTTATTAATCTGTAAACGCGCTACGAATTCTTATTAAGGTAGATTCACGTACATTATTTATGAATAACAGATCTAATATTTTAATAATCTTGTTTATTACCAGTACGATGATAGCCATCCCTTGCGTATTAACAACTAACCTTCTTACTATTAATCTAGCATTAGCAGTGGGGAATAATGACAATAACAGTAATTTTTCTTCTGATAATAAAACTAGTAACAAGATATTAAGTTCAAGTATGTTACATAAATATAATACAGATATTTTGATTTCTACCATCAATTCATCTCAAAATCTTTTGTCAAGAGCCTTAAATGACATAAATTCAAATAATACGCAAATTGCCCTATTGGATTTGAATAACTTAAAAACAAAGATAGAACAATATCAATTATCTGCTCTTGACTTACTATCTAATCCCATCCTTCAGTCATCAATAACTCATTTAAATTCAGCACAGGATGCAATAAAATCAGGTAATATTAAGAAGGCTGTCTCAGAGCTAAGCATTGTTGGTCAACTTAGGCTTCAACACAATCAAGGTATGATGGAGATGAAACTACCTATGAAAGGTGAGCTAAATTCTACGTTTAACTCATTAGAGTCACACTTGCTAGCTGCCAATGAAGCCGTTAATGCAAATTATACTCAAAAAGCCACCTCAGAAGTCAATATGGCAAACGACCAACTATATGCTCATCAACTTTCGATGATTGATTTTATAAGTTCGTTATTTAACAACACAAGAACACATTTGAAACAATCAATGGATGACATAAAAGACAACAATAAGCAAGGAGCGATATCGGAGCTAAATATTGTGGAGCAGTTATTGAATGCTCATCAGCGAGGAATACTCGTTATGATTGGAATGCCGAAAATGTGAAGTTGACTTGATTGTATCAGGTTCGCTTTAGCCATTTATGTAACTAGATGGAGGATATGGTTCGAGAAATGTCAGATAATCCAAATGAGGTGTACTTTTCGGAGGCACAGAAAAAGATCTTTATCTTGCATTATGTAATAATCAGTTTCAATAATAAAAATTGATAGGCACTATCTATAATATGGCATCCATACAGTATTTTTGATTGTAATCTTTTGTTGTCTCTTTTTGTTGTTGTTATACCTGTTCTAATTTAAACACTATTCCTTATCGTCATCCCGCATTCTGGCCGTTTGAAAGAATAATTGTCTTCTAACTTAATAACGAAAGAAACAGCTTGGATTAACTCGCTAAATCCTTTTCCCCCATCTCTTGTTATATCAAAAGCCACAAAGTTGAGCCAATTTATCTTTTGGATGTTCAAGATTCAAGAACTTAATCCTGGAAACAATTCCTCTAATATCTTATGCTATAACGATCGATATGTGATTTTGTTTGCAGATACTGTTATTGATGCTAGTAGAATATTAATTCGATTTGAATTCTTCCAAATACACAGAAAATAAGCTTAATGGTACTAGTATTGTAACTGCTGTGACTTTCCTTGATAGCGTTAACTATAAGTCATAGATTGAGGAAGAGTCAATAATATTTATATAAAGATAGTACATGATAATATAACTTTGAAACGAGCAAAGGAATTAAATCGGTTAAAATTTACTAAAACCGCCCACATTTTTGTCTATGTTACCACCACCAGTAATAGCCAAGACTTATGATGTGAATATCCTTCGCCCGCGGATCCTATTGGTATAGCCACAATCAAAATATTATGATTTTTGGTATGGTCGACGAATGTACCAAAAATGAATAATAAATTATCTATATGAAATTATTTTGTTGATTGTTATTTTTTTAAATTGATAATCAGAATAACTTTATTTAGCTTTCATTCCCAATAACTTATTAGGTATGGATTTGAGACTTGTTTGAACGTAATACATCGCAAGCAGAGTAGGCAAATAAATTGTATAGCTTTACTATGAAAAAATGTGTTTTCACTGCTACCATCTATAATATGGCGGCAGTTGAATACTAACCATATTGTAGTTCAATAGATAAGCCTTTGGATAAAGAACTATAGTTGATTTATCATTTCCACGTAGGTATCCACAGATTTATCCATGAACACTTGCTTATATCTGCTTAATATCTTTTTGACTTCTTTCTTATTCACAATGGTATATAGCTGTGAGCGTTCTGCAGCTTCAATTGATATGATACCCGTGTCTCTAAGTCCATTAAGATACCAGGAAATGGTAGACGGTGCCTTTCCACTGCACGCTACTATACTATTAAATGAACACATATCATGAGTTAGAACATACAACACCAATTGTCTTGCCATCTTATTTTTTAAGGAACTCAACATCTTTGTATCTTTATCAGGAATATGTGTAAGATAATATCTTGTCATCTTATTTCTGATTCTGTGCACCCTTATCTTACCATTTCTCTCCAATATAAAAAGGTGATATGATAATACTCCATTACCAAATCCAGAAAGCCGCAAAAGCTCTCGATATCTGATACCTGGATATGCATTAATGTAATTTAAAACTGAATCACCAGTGATTCGTTTAGATTGTTTAGAGGCTCTGGCAGTATTGATACTGTCACTAGATAGAGTATCTTCTAATGGTTTTATATCTGCATTCATAATTTCTTATTACTCACTCTAAAAACTCCAATTCCAAACAAGGTTAGCATCACAAACAATATTACATGAGGTAATTCAATTCTGACAACTGGTATGATTATATCTTCAATATTTGTGGTTGCAAAGCCAAGGTACAGACATTCTATAACAACAAGTGATAAAAATCCTAAGGCCATAAATAACAGTCTACTAGATCGATTTCTTTTGTAGGCTATAAGAGACACTGTACCAAGAAAAATTGAAATAATTAGACTTGCCAAGTGGAGTAGAATATGATATATCATGTTAACGTGGTCCACATGGGGTAGAATTACGGGGACAGCTAAAATTCCTATGACTATCAAGGATATTAATGCAAGTAGCTTGGGCTTACTATTTACAAATTTTTTAACAGGTGCCCTACTGCTTGACTGCATGGTTTGGGGTATTAGATTTTGATTATTAAGTAATGTGGTACAAATATCGAATACGAATACGAACATCAAATATACAAAATTGCTTATAAGTATCATAAATGCCAAACAATCACACAGATGACTCATAATATGAGAGGATCTAGCCACATAGTATATGCATACACAGTGAAAAATTATTGGATTCTTCAATGTAGAAATTGTAAGCAGTACCAATAGTTTGTAGCCCCAATTAGATTATTTTCTAATTCATTCGATACAAAAGATAAAAAAGGTTTGATAATAGGTAGCAGATTAGCTAATTAGTTTTTATCTAGATCATTTTCGGTTGGAACTATTTATTTAAGTCTTATTTGCAATTCCTGCTTACATTGCTTGCATATCTGCATTTGATTCATGCCATATCGACCTTTACTACTCATTCTTATCTCAAGTCAACACTTTTTAGATTCTTAGTCGAAAAGTTTCTGAAGTTGGTCGCGGCTTTGGTACCAATTCTCAATTTTTGCAACGTCAGGATAAGTATCTATTTCTGCTATTATTCTGGCAGTTTGAGCTAGTACCGAATGCCTAATTCTATCTTTTGTCTCGATAAGAGTCATATCTTCTCTTTCCAATCGATGTCGGTCTGCTGTTTGTAAATACGAGGATATCACTGAAAATAAAATATACTGTGCAGCAGCAATCCATTGATCCGGCATATTTGGAAATTGCTTTATTATTTTATTTACTATCTCAGCCTGTAACTTTGCATTACGAATTAGCGTCAGTCTGGCATGTAGATTCTTGGTCGTAAAGTTTCTATCACCTTCTATATAAAAAATGAGAAAGCTGAATATGGCAGGCCTAGCGTTGAATACGAGTCCCAGGTTTTTGTTACCCTCATTTTGTTAAAGTCTTATTTCCAATTCCCGCTAACTTTGCTTGCATATCTACATTTGATTCGTATGGCTCAGGGAATGCAACATGTGCTCTAGATTCTGGACATCCAAAACCTCCTGCTAATCCTTTTCTTTCAACTCCATCTGAAATCTTGACTGTAGAGTTGTCTGCAGATTTAGCTTCTCCTCCAACTGCACATGTCCATTTAATATTAACCGGAGTATTATTTATTGTCCCATTTAGTGTATAAGAATAA
>DATBGR010000358.1:0-8327 GCA_036557905.1 Nitrososphaeraceae archaeon
CCCCTGAAAAGACTAAATAGAAGGTCTCATCTCATGAAATAATGACGTATTTCCGATGTTGTTATTAATAGATAATCACATATAAAATACATGTTTACATTATTGCTCTTATAGTACAAAAATATCTTGGATACAGAAACAGTTACCAGTTTAAAGACCAAGATCTAGATACATGCAAAACACTATTCAGTCCGAAGACAGAGATTCCTATTGTGTAAGAAACGAATAGCTGTTGGTAAGGCTGTCTCTACATTCCAAAGTTCCATCGTTAAGGATGATGCAATTTTCAGGCACGACTTTCATACTTGTGGGATTACCCTCCATAAATTGCATAGCCTGTGATTGATTCATAACGCCCATGTTCTTCATCCCCATCACTGAAATCTGCATTCGTGCCATATTCATCTGCTCCAATACTGCACTTGCATTACCTGCTGACATTGCCTTATCTGCAGCCTTTAAATGCATTCTCACAGATTCCATCATAACCGATGACATACCCGTCTTTGCATTCTTCTGGCCATTCGGCTGAGCTATCACAGGTATCACTATTGCAGGCGCAATGCTAGCTCCAAGAAGTAATATTATCGCAGAAACCCCTACACCTACCAGAGACTGTTTTGTTCCCATGTCCAATTGCCGAATTTATCGTATATAAGATTTAAGACAGAACTGTATGATATTTCAATCTTTAGCACGATTATGAATTATCATCATTTAATGAGTATGTAATCCACTACTCTAACAACTATACCAGTAATGTCTACAAATACTTTTAAAGAAAGTTATTGGGAAAACATCATGCTGCTCTCTCTGTCCCAATCTAATAATGTGAAGCTATTTCTTTTCTGAAGATATTAATTTGTTCTTCAAAATCACCTATCGGCCAGAAATGTAAACGCATTACTCCAGCTTCATAAAGAGCATTTATCTTTTGAATACATTTCTCAGCAGATCCAAATAAGAGTATATTTTCTAAGTGTTCTGCAGGTCTTCCTAATGCTGGAGATAGCCTCTCTTTTACTATCCTGTGAACTTTATCTTTATCGCTATCAATGTATCCAAACATTGACATAAGACAATTTTCAAATAATTCGCTATCTTTACCTAATATTTTTCTGTATGACAAGAGCATATTCCATTTTTCTCTGAATTTGTCTGGTGTAACGTTATATGCAGACGCCATCCAACCATCACCATATTTAGCAGTTCTTTTTAGGCCTGCTTCTGATGAGCCCCATGTGCCTACGAATATGGGAGGATGAGGCTTTTGAAAAGGCTTTGGTGCAATCGATATTTTCTCTAATTGATAATATTTGCCACTATAATTCACATATTGCTTGGTAGTTGCCGCCTTTATCCTATTATCGTCATTATCATCATCATTTTGTTCTCTCATACTATTATCATTCCAAAGCATATGCAAAATCTGCAATGCTTCATTAAATCTACTCCATCTATGCTCAAAAGGAATACCACATACATCATAATCTCCCTTATGCGAGCCAGGCCCAACTCCTGCTGCAAATAGCCTACCAGAAGATAGTATATCTATAGCAGATAAAGCCTTGGCACATATAACGGGGCTTCTTACAACTATGTTTAGTATGGACGTTCCAAGTTTTATCCTGTTGGTTACTGCTGCAGCTGCTGACAAGGTACTTAGTGCGTCCAACCAGCTAGTCTCGAAAACGATGTGATCGTTTACGCTCAATGAATCATAACCAAGAGACTCTGCCTTTCTTGCAATTGAAAGTATTTTTTCTCTTGTATGAAGATTTTCATTTCCTCCACTATTTTTACTATTACTATTATTATTATTATTATTATTGCTGCTGTTAAATTCTATAACTGGTAAATGAATTCCAAATGCAAGCTGTTTCATTGATTACTTCATGAACAAATATGCAAATGTATCATAAAAACTAGTGCTTCATAGAGAAGCAGAGGTTATACAAAGCAACTTTTTATCAAATATCGGCCATAAGGAAATTTCTTAATTTTTTACTATTATTTCGATAATAAACCTATTGCTTGCCTAAGTTACAGCTGAACAATAATTCAAGTAAAATTTTTTCCAAACTTTGCTACACTATATCATTATTGATATCGTTATTATAAATCGTTGAATAGCAAAAATATCCAACCCACGGTATTGATGGTATGTTTCTCTTATCTCGTGCATCCAATAATACTTGATATTGCTTGCTTCTATTAACCCATCATAATCTGCTAGCAAACTGTACTACCCCTTAGTAAACATAGTCTATTGGAGATTTGGAATAAAAATAAGGTTAGATAATTGTCAATCTAGGATACTCCGAAGCTGTTATTTGTCATGATCATGATCAATCTTTGTCACTGAATTAGTAGCTTTCTCGTCAGTGTCCTCGTAGATTGATCTGATTTTGGCATTGATGGCATCGACAATAGCATTTGTGTTCGGTGCTTTTAGTGGTGATGTGGCAGAAGTAGTGTTGCTGTGGTTTGTTTGCTGCGTCATAGAAGTGGTAATGGTGGTGGTTGTATTCTGTGCATAGACACTGTTTATCGCAGCCACTGACAATACCACGACAGCAATAGCAATATTGACAAACGTTGTCACAAAGATTGCGAGTTTACTCACATCGAACTAGGAGATATTAACTATTTAATGATTTGATGCAAATCTACAGGTAATTTGATGTAAAAACTACAGGTTAATTTTAACCGCCGTAATTTATTTCCAGCTATCGGGGGACTAAAAATAGAACCACCAACATTGCTACTATGACTGCTATTGTGATACCAACTATCAGAATTATATTTTTTAGTGTGTCCTCGACTAACAGACGATAATGGACTCAACCGTATAATCTAAGTCTTCTGTCTATAGATAATAATCTGTCTGAAAATGGACGTATTTGAACCGTCAAAACGACATCTTATGATAATTACTAAAGTGCATTCTTGAGGTGAACTGTCAGTTTAATTTAATTTATTTTAATTCAATTTTAATTTAATTAGTAATTTTCACAGTCATTGGTTTTAGTGTCTCCCTCAGAGGCGTGGAAATCTCGTATTGTGTCATTTCCAGGACCACAGTCAAAGTAATCAGTACCCTGACCTCCAATAAGGACATCATTTCCTGGGCCACCAAACAATTTATCGCTGCCTGCGCCTCCGTAAATGATATCATTTCCTGGGCCACCAATAAGAACATCTTCATTGGGTCCACCACACAATGTCCGATCTGACTGACTATCACTGCCGCCTAAAACGGATATTATACTATTGCTATCATCTTTATTCCCAGTATCCGTATTGCCGGCTAAATTATCTATTGCAGTTAACCCAATACCATTGTCATTGGACCTTATGCTTTGACTTAAGCTAGTATGACTAGTATGATTACTACCAATGTCCAGTCCTTCGCCTGTCCTCTTGTTGTTACTTTTATCATTAATCCCGACAAAGCTAGAACCGTGGTTATCATCTGCTACTACTTGGGTTCCAGAGATACTGGGAGACGATATGTCATCGCAGGATGACATTGTAATCGATTTTTGATTCGAACTTCCCACGAGACCTTTTGTAACCATATCATTATTTTCCTTGAGCTCGATATTGTAATTCCTATTAGCACTGACAACGTCGCCGTTTTTATTCTTAATAATATCATCATCAACTTGGTCTATACCATGCAAACTCGTGAACAAGTGTAGTATCAATATTGTTAATAGTGGTGCAAAAATTTGCGCCATCAAGACTCCAGTCATCCACCTACCCTGTCCGAATTGTCAAGAGTCCGACAATCAATTTGTTTACAGGCCTAGTCAAATGGCTATCATATTATTTAAGATATACACAAATACCACGAATGGGTTTCATACCTGGTACTGACCTATTGAAATGTAGTCTAATGAAAATGTTACCGATTCGATATTTACTACCTGAAATATTTTAACAATACAAAAATTTGCTTTCGCAATTACAGATTACAGAGGGAGAAAATGAATATTCATATTTTTATGAATTTGATATGACTTTGTGAATTTCATTAAAAGGGTTAGGAACGCAGGGGGCTGTTACATTTCGTTTCTTCAAAACCATTAGCCAATTTAATATATTCTAATCATAAGTATACCATCACTAATCGAGTCTCATCTACCTATGCCTGTAGTGCTACGCACGCTAGGTGTTTGGGGAATTGAATGAGCCAACAAGCTCCACGAACACCCCTTTATTCCATCCATATTTCTCGTTCATTAATATAGAAATCTGAGCAGCCAAACTAGATTCTTTTTCTTGATAAACTATGCGCGCAGTTCCTTGGAACGAAGCATTACCTACAGAAAACGAAACTTGTGGTTTGACAAGTATGTTTTGAACCCAGTGTGCCTTATATTCGCGTTCTGAGACTATATAATATCTTCCGCCGTGCTCTACAAACCAAATTTCTATATTGTGCTTTTTGCCAGTCTTCCAACCCACAGTGCTTAGGTAAAGAAATTGTGGTTCGGTCTGGGTCGACACTGAACTTATTTTACTTTATCGTACCGCGAAGAAGCATCATCCCAGTTTACAACATTCCACCAAGCAGAGATATAGTCGGGCCTTTTATTTTGATACTTGAGATAATAAGCATGTTCCCATACATCGCATCCTAAAAGTGGGACTAGACCTTCTGTTCTGGGACTTGTTTGATTAGGCATAGACTTGTATTCTACTTTCTTAGATGATGGGTTATAGACCAGCCATCCCCAACCACTACCTTGGATTAACGCAGTAGTCGAAGAGAACTTCTCCTTAAAGCTTGCAAAACTTCCAAATGATGTGTTAATCGCATCTCCAATAGAGCCTCCTGGTTCGCCACCACCATTTTTCTTCATGTTGTTCCAAAATATTCGATGGTTATCAAATCCTCCACCGTTAAAATTGATTGCCCCTTTTTGATCTGCTGGTACTTTGTCAAGACTTGATAGTATATCGAGAATATTCTTTTCTTGAAGTTCGGGAGAACATTTTTCAAGCGCAGCATTCAGTTTGTCAGTATAAGTTTGATGATGTTTTGTATGGTGTATCTCCATAGTCCTTGCATCAATATGTGGTTCTAATGCATCGTAGGCGTACGGTAATGGAGGTAATTCATATTTTGTCATAGTTCATAGAAAGTCATAGTCATAAATAAACTATGACGTTTACGAATTATATAGCTTAAAAGGGTTTTAGTTCAAATCCAGTCATTTTCACTACCAAAGAGGAGGTAAGGGAAAAACTTGCTTGATTGCAATGAATAGTTATTTATGTCTCATGACTGTTAGTTAACTAGCAAAAATTCTGGTAGAAAAAGTCACGCTGTGAAATCTATATGTATATGCTATGTATATGATATATTCATTCATTTATTTTATCTTACATATTATAGACCTCGAGATTTCGGCATTTACTACAGCATCACACCATACAATCTCTTCCAATTAATACCAACTCATCTAACCGATCAGCATATTGTCATAATATAAACTGCTAATTTGATGAGTGAACAGCTTTTGCCATATACTATTTTTAATTATAGCAATAAACACAAGATTAATGGTCAGACAGGCAGACAGACATCAGAGGATCATAAATTCATCTGTCATTTAATTGGTAGATGTTTTATTGATATTTGAATTAATATTGGATTATAGTTCTCTCTATATAGAGCATATATCTATCGTAGAGATCATATTATTTAGTGTAATACCTTGCGGAACCTTATTTAATCTTATTGCATAATTGAATATCCTGCCATCTATAACATGAGATTGGCTGGAAACTCCAAGAAGAAATTTGTCGAGTTGTTTGTACTTCTCTCGAAAAATTACTTAGGAGCCAGCTATCTTATGTGATTCCTATTTATAGAAATAAGTCAAGTTGATCATAATAAAATATACTTGATTTTATAATGAATATGCAGTCATTACTTTGTAAATGCAACTTTCTATATTTCATTGTAATGATTGATATATAGATAAGAACAAGAGAATAATAACAAGATATCTTTAGTTTTGCTAGTACTGCTAATGCAACAATACCAAATTGTTTTAATTAATCAAATGAACTACTGGATAGATCCGCAGATCGATATTTGTACACTACGATCGTGAAGTATTCAGGCTTAAAACTATGATGGAAAGAAATAGATCACTACAAGATCTTGATTGCCCACAATAAATCTATGATTTGCTTCTGCAGGAACAAAGATGAAATCATTACTCTTAACTGGCTTTATCTTGCCATTTATTTCAATAGACCCATTGCCTTTGACTACAAAATAGGCCTCGTCCACGGAATGTGGAAGTTGAGTATCTTTCTCGCCTACTTTTATTCTCAGAATTCCCATATCTAATCCTGTATTACTAAAGACATTCGAAAAATTACTACCTGTATTATCCAAATCCGCAATCATGTGATCTAGGCTAACAAAATTATCGTCTTCTTCTTTTTCCATTGATTTTGTTATTGGCTTTGCCAAATTCTTGAATATAAATCTAGGTTAATCTATAGTGAAGAACAGCTAGCCGACACAAATATCCTGACATGTAGAGTTTGTCTTGCAGAAATGATTGGATCTACCACATTTAAGTATTGTTAGGGTTTAGTCTTTATGGTTATTCTTGTATTATTCGCAGTCGGATACTTTTTCTAGTTAAAACTCTTATATTTTGGTTACTCATATATTCTTGATCCTGCACATACTAATCGTTTTTCTCATTCTAGAGAATTGGAATCAGTCTAGAAAATAAGAATTACATGTATTCTTATATCTTGGACGTGTATTATTAACTTCCGATTAACAAATAAACACAAGAACTATTCGTAGTTATGAGGAACAACTTTGAAAAAAGGCAACTGTTTCACATCCTCATAACTACGTTTAATTATTACACTCGAAACCAACAACTGCCTAACAAGTCAACCACGAGAGGCGTGGGTTAGTGATCCCCGCGCTTCTCGTTTAATCCTCGTCCCATACCAACTGTTACCAATTTCGGATGTGCTGATACTATCATTTTGAGAATTTTTGTTTCATTGACATTTGCAGTTATTTCATACTGGTAAATACAGAGTTGATAGTTATTCGCAGACGCTTCCATATAATATTGTCCAAAAAAGGCAACTACTAGTTCATTTACGTACTGCTGCGTCTGAATAGTTTATTAGGTAATCTATAGTAACAACTAGATGCCTTTAGAAGTATCTAGGCATATGTCAAAGCTGTTTGCTGAGATAGTTGATAAACCACTAATAGACTTATAGATAGCCTTCTTGTCAAAAATATTGTTTCTTGATTTTGCATATAACTCTAGTAAAACTGGTAAATAGGTTGCTGTATAATATATAATGCGGAAAGTACCAATACGAACCAAAAGCAAGCAGGTTGTTTTTTGCTAGACTCTCTAGCCCAAATAGCCTAGCAAACAAACAACCTTATCCTTTTATCTAACGGTAAACAACCATCTGTGATGCTACATGTCTAGTCGACATACTGCTGTCTTGAATTTGAAAAGTCGGTTGTTTATAATGATATTGAATATTATAGAATAGAATAAGACAATTGTTTTAATGCAGTTAAAAAGGACGATAAGTATTGTTTGGTTGGTTTAGCTAAAAGTAGTGTTCATCTTATATATTTACTTTGATAACATTGATCTCTTATTTTAGATAGTCTGCATACAGTAAATACATTGAATTTACGAACGCGGGATCATACAAAATATCTAAACTAACGGAGTGAATATCCCTCAGATGACTAAAACGCTCCGATTCAGCAATGGTCGTATTACAAAGGCGACATTTGTAATGCCTCTCGAACTTATCATACCGCATTCCCATTAAAGATATATGCTGCAATTCTCATAATTATTCCATTGTATTCTCATTCTTATTACAATTATAACAGAACTCTACAAGTCCTATATTGTCATTGCAGAATCCACACTAGATTTGTACAATTACTATTACTTTATCCAATAATTCGATCATCTAGTAAAATAGACTAACAGGTTCGGTTGGGATAGGCCGAAGCGAACCTTATAGCGTAGCGTATCAATACAAGTTTATCTTAATTAAAAATTCTCTAGGTTAAGAATATTAGTTATTTCTACTTTATTAGCATCGATTTGTTCCACAATATTCTTGGTATCAGTATTGTTCATCACGTTTTTCTCCAAAGTATCTACCAATATAAATATATTTTTTAGCTGAGTCAGTAATTCGTTGTCCATTGATTATTCCATTTTGTTAATAGTAATTAAGACTTGTTTAATGACCCTATTAATTCCACTTTGCCGGCAGTTGAA
>DATBGR010000359.1:0-6662 GCA_036557905.1 Nitrososphaeraceae archaeon
AACTTTGCAATACTTAATTCAATTTAAAAGACTTGGTCCTAGTGCAATACTACGAGGGAACAACATATCTATTTGGATTTGACCAAGCAGAACTTTTTTTTGTAGTGATAACCCTTATATTATTCATATCGTGATTCACGATCAGTGGACTTTCGCAGATCTTGAACAGATGATTTAATTGTATTTGGAGATCCACGACGTGGCCCTATTTTATGGAAGTCGTCTTTGTTCCCTACAAGGATAGTCTGATAACACCTAATGATTTCTATACCAGTGTTGTGTCCCGTTTTCGATTTACCATGATTGCTTATAGGTTCATTTTTCTTTCTTTTGACTAATCTCCTATCGTGAGATCTACCTCTACTTATCTGTATGCATTGAACCTATACTATTGTATTACTGCTCGGCCTTTCATCTTGCTGTATAGAATTGATTGTTTTCTAATTATTCAAAGAATTCTACCTATGATTCACACTTTGACTGGTACAAAATGACAAAGCGTCTCCACTGTGCATTCTTTTAGAGTTCATTTTTTCGTCGGCTAAGTGATTATTCTCCAACTCGATATTAACTTGATTATTGGATGATTCTTCTAGCTGCAATAATGCTTGAACGACCTCTTGTTCCATCTTCTGGACCTTCTCTTCAGCATAGCTATTTTCCTTAGCTAGTTGCTTATTTTTTATGTCTGTACCCATCGGCGTCCATTGTATGGACTTTTCCTTCCTATTTTCACTATAATAGTCAATATAAGGAACCTGTGCTTCAAGATTCGATGCATTATTTGTTATTAACTTGGATGACAATTCTCTCAATTTAGTATCGATATCAGAAATCCTATTTTCTAACATGCCAACCAATTCTGAACGCAGTTTTAGAATCTCAGAATAGTTACTAAATTCCTCTAATTCATTAATTCTTAAATTCTGTGATCTTATTTGCTTTTTGCAGCTCAGTATTAATCTATCTCGTTCATAGGCGTCTATTACTCCTTTACTTTTAGCCTCGAATACTCTATTGATCTTATCAGCCAAGACATCCCTTTCAAGCTTCAATGACTCTAATTCGTGGTTTGCGGATTCGATCGAATGTTTGACTGGTTTAACTTTAGATCTGTATATCCTATCCGAAATGGTCCTGTTACCATGCAGTACTGAAACGGATAGTCCGCCCAAAACCAATGATACCGTAATAATGACGATCTCAAGCAATTCGATCTGTCAGGTCTCTAATTAGACTAAAAAAGTTTAGGTCATTTATCCTCATTATCTTAGTTCATATAACTTTCCTTTTGATCCACTCATACCTTCGCATCTTCGGATCAGGATATCCACACTTTGAACAACTCTTTCCCC
Source organism: Nitrososphaeraceae archaeon (assembly GCA_036557905.1). GTDB lineage: Archaea > Thermoproteota > Nitrososphaeria > Nitrososphaerales > Nitrososphaeraceae > JARBAU01. The sequence continues at coordinate 1,356 of DATBGR010000359.1, forward strand.
GCTTGTGAAACGAATTATGCCCACATCTCCTACATCGTATGTGGACCTTCTTCCTCGTATACTTTCCCATCGATGTAGTGCCTTTTGTCATTTAAATCACCCAGTTTGTTTCCAATTATTATTGAGGAGGCGGAGAAATGATGACAACATTGTCTCCCCTCACAACTATGGTTCCAAGATCATTCGATTTGCCATCTTGAAGTAATTCCACAGAATTCTCAAGCAACAAATTCATGTGTTGATCAAAACCGTGTAAACTTCCTCTAATTACCTTGCCTCCCTTTAGCTTTATAAGCACAACTTTGCCTAAGCTCTCGTCCAAGACTTTTACGGCCATATCAACTGACATCGCTAAATTCTACCTGTAGAATAGGCATAACACGGTGGTATATTAAAATATCATTGTCGTAACAATTTAGAAATCACACTTCCCTTGCGAGGGTTCTACACAATATATATCCACTTATCAAGGCGGATTTAACCAACCGCTGTTTCAACCGAATATAGCCCTACACAAGTTCGAATATAACAGATTTAATATTACTGATAATTTCTTCTAACAATTCAAATCCCTTCCCAACACTTGCTCCTGAAGGATCGCCCCAAACGCCATTGCCCGTCAGCCGGAGAAAGCTACCCGGAGCGTTTCCAAATGCAGCGTAGGCCATCTTAGATTTTTGTAGTTGATTAGTGTTTGGTCTTGCCTTTTCCATTTGAACTAAGTTCGGAGCAATGGCCAGTAACAATGATGTCTCAACTTTGCCTGCATGATCAAATTGATCTGACATCAACTGCCAATAGTTAAGGTTGTAAATATTAGAATCTCGTAATATTTCTTCAGTCATGGTTTGTGAGACGTATTGCAATATGCCGGCATTACCATGATGACCATTAAGGATTACGACGGTTTTCATTCCGTGTTCTAATAAAGAACAACAGATGTCAGATAAGACGGCTAACAAAGTTGAACTTTGTAAGGAGAGGTTAAACATCGGTTTATGTTCGTAGGATATACCATAAGATATCACTGGTAGTTTAAACGCCTGAATTTCAGACGCTACTTTAGTAGAAATGTAATCAATAATTACTGAATCGGTTGAAATTGGTAAATGCTCACCATGTTGTTCGAGCGAACCTATGGGAAGTATTGCTGTCTGAACCCGATTCACTGCAATACGAAATTCCAGATCAGAGATTTCGTTGATATGGATAGACAATTACAGAAACTATATGGTACATGCTTATCAACTTTAAAATCGGGTTCATGTAACAGAATTTTTTGAATGTCAAATTGTCAAAGACCATCTCTTTGATTCAAGTATCGGAGAGATAATATTTCTAATTTAGGAACGTGACTTTGTGAATACTCTTCCCCAATATACCTCTAGACTACCCTCTAGATATAACTGGATTGCATTCAAAAGGGTAGTAGCTTCTAAATTTCTTCCCTTTACCTTTATGGTATCTAAAGTGTCATTTTCAAGAACTTTGAATGCATCTTGACATATTATTGGACCTTGATCTAAATCATCAGTTACAAAGTGTGCTGTGCATCCTATTATTTTGGCGCCTCTTTCGTATGCTTGAGAGTACGCTAACGCCCCTGGAAAGGCAGGTAACAAAGACGGATGTATATTTATGATCCGATTTGGAAACCGCCAAACAAAGTTTGGAGTCAGAATTCGCATATATCTAGCCAAAACTATGAGGTCGATATTGTACAGTTCAATTAATTCCAAAATGTTTTGTTCCGCCTTGTCAATTCCCTTGGTATATGATACCGAGTGAAAGGGGATTTTGAACTCACTTGCAATTGGAGACAATGATACGTCGTTTCCGATTATGACGGAAATATTTGCATTGACTTCGTTCTTTTTTTTAGAATACAATATCATTTCTAGACAATGAGATTCTTTCGTAACTAGTATACCTACATTTCTAACCCTATTCGGTTCTTCGTAGTGAACTTTAATTTCCATATCTAGCTTCCTTGACAACGCCATTAAGCCAGAATCAAGATTGAGCCTATCAATTTTTTGAAACGATGCTTCCAAATGCATTCCAAAAAGCCCGCGAGTTACTTTCTGGTTTACCTTTTCAATATTCCCCCCATTCGTGAATATGAAATTTGTTATGTCAGCCACCACTCCCTTTCGATCCTTCCCTATTACGGTAAGCTCAACTAGCGCTTGATCATTAGCCATACGAAGCCATGATCTATAACACCAGAATTAAACTTTCCATAAGAACACTACAGACAAACATTTAAATTCAAAATAATGTGGTCAAATTGTAGTTGAAGTTGTACTTGATTTCCCTAGAATTAATACGGTGAAGGCAAAACAATATGACAAATGAATACGCTAAGAAGTGTTACGGAAATTTTTAGTGCGCGGATCCTATGAAACAGCAGCGGCAACTAAAATCTAAGGGGAAAAAGAATTTTGATTACAATATGCCGTTTCGTAAATGCAACGTCTGCTATACCATTTCAGCTTGGCATTGTTATGATTGTGGTGCTGACTTTTGTGAGACTCATTTCCAGGATCATAAAGAAAGAAAACTCTGCGTTAAACTCACATAAATTGCTATGGCGTTATTATCGGTAATCGAATAGTGTTGGGAAGTGACAGATGATAATAATCGTATGCGGGAGGTGGGATTCGAACCCACGAATCCCTGAGGAACAGGGTTATAGGAGCCTGGCTCGTTCTAAGCTTCGCCCTCTTTTTATTACTGTATTAGAACAAAAATGAGACCTGCGCCGTTGGCCGGGCTTGGCGACCCCCGCTCTATCCATTTACTGTTATCAGTAAGTTAAATTTGTTTATTTATAAGAGTAATCAACTAGCATTAGAACTTCCAATTATAACAGATACATGGGAATTCAGATGCAATCTTGATAGGATGTTTGAGCTTGATTCCTACATCACCCCTCAAAATATTTAGATACTAATAAATTGTCTCCGTCAAATTATAACCAAAATTGATATAGATGCAGTCTAGAAAAAGGATCTTTGGCACTAATGGAGTTAGGGGTATTTTTGGAAGGGATTTCGAATTTGATCTTATTACAAACTTGTCTTATTCTCTTGCTACCTTTTTTAAGAGTGGAAGAATTTTGATAGGTCAAGATGCAAGATTGTCAAGCCCTATTATATCAAGACTGGTTGGTTCTGTGATAAATTCGGCTGGTCTTGATGTATGGGATGCAGGGATTATTCCTACCCCATGTTTGCAATTTGCAACAAAAAAAAACGGATATACCGGTGGTTTAATGATCACTGCTTCTCACAATCCCCCGGAGTACAATGGAATAAAGCCGATATCTTCAGATGGTGTTGAGCTTTCTAGGGAAGACGAATTAAAGGTAGAAGAAATTTACTCGAAAAAAAAATACTCCAGAATCGATGGATGTGGAGTGCTCTCTCAAGAAAATAATATTATTAATCCGTACACTGACACCGTCCTTTCCTTAGTCAATGTTGACAATATACGCAGAAGGAAGTTCAAGATAATTATGGATTTGGGAAATGGTGTTCAGGGAGTGGTTGCACCGTTCCTACTAAAAAAGCTAGGTTGCCAAGTAATAACAATCAATGGTGAGATGGATGGTAACTTTCCTGGACGTGGTTCGGAGCCTACTATAAATAACTTGAACCAGTTGTGTCAAATCGTAAGAGATCTTGATGCTGACTTAGGCGTGGCTTATGATGGGGACGGAGACAGAAGTATTTTTTGTGATGAAAAGGGAATTGCACATACTGGTGACAAGACAGGAGCGCTCCTGGTAAGATATCTACTAAGGTCCAGACATACAGGTGCTGAGATAGTTTGTCCGGTCAATACCACTATGCTAGTTTCCAAAGTAGCAAATGAAGAGAAATCCAAGGTTTCATTTACCAAAGTTGGAAGCGTGGAAGTGTCTAGACAAATGTTGGCTCGTGGATCTATAATAGGATTGGAGGAAAATGGCGGATTTATGTATGGCGAAATCAATGAAGTAAGGGACGGTGCTATGACGACTGCACTTTTATTAGAAATGCTTGCATCATCAGCAACTAATGAATCATTGTCTCAAATGCTGAACAAGCTACCTAAGAGTTATCAATACAAATCAAAATTCGAATGTGCTACAAACGATATTGCTAATAGGGCTGTTGAATCTTGTCTTAGCTATAAGAACCCCATTAAGACTGAAACGATCGATGGGGCAAAAATCTGGCCCGATAACGATTCGTGGCTCTTAGTGAGGCCGAGTGGCACAGAGCCCCTATTGAGGTTATATGCTGAATCTATGGATGAATCACGGTTATCGTCGATAGTACATGAATACAGCTTCATAATAGAGAATGTCTTACGAGAGACTAGTCCATAATATCTAGTCATGGACAACATTATTATATCATATCATTCTCCTACAAGAAAATAGAAATGATCCCTAAGGGTGATTGTATAAATTGAGTAAGCCATATTATGTGAAATTCGAAACTCCGAAAGATCTGGTCAACGCAATCTATGAAGCTGTTCGTTTAGCTAAACAGAGCGGCAAGGTCAGAAAGGGAACTAACGAGACAACTAAGGCAATAGAAAGAGGAACTAGCAAGTTAGTTGTTATAGCGGAGGATGTTGAGCCGCCAGAAGTCGTTGCACACTTGCCGATTCTCTGTGAAGATAGACATGCATCATACATATTTGTACCAAGTAAACAACAACTTGGTGCTTCTCTTGGAATAGATGTTGGCTCAGCAGCAGCAACAATCACGGAAGCCGGGGAAGCACAGCATATAGTCGACGAAGTCGTAAATTCCATCTCGGCAATGAAAAGCAAGAAGGAATAAGGAACCTAGATGAGTAAAGCGGCAGATGAGAAGGTAATTCCCGCAGAGGTAATTCAGATAGTAGGACGAACGGGAATTGCTGGTGAGGTAATACAAGTCAGAGTGAAAGTGTTAGAGGGGAAAGATAGAGGTCGCATTCTGACGAGAAATGTCAAGGGATCAGTAAGGATGAATGATATCCTTATGCTCAGAGAAACAGAGCGAGAAGCTCGTAAAATAAAGTAATTAGGAGATAATGGTGGGGTTGTGATATGAGTAAGACAGCTATCTCTCTTCGTAACTGTTTCTTTTGTGGCAAGAGTATAATTACCGGTCACGGGTTGATGTTAGTAAAGAATGATGGCGTGATTCAGTGGACATGCTCTTCAAAGTGCAAGAAAAATTCGAGAAAGTTGGGCCGCGATGCTAGAAAGTTAAAATGGACTCGTAAATACGTGAAAGGAGGAATTAAGGTAAGAAAGTAGAA
>DATBGR010000360.1:0-5015 GCA_036557905.1 Nitrososphaeraceae archaeon
CATACTTCATAATATTTTCTCAATACAGTAACTGTTTATTTGGCATCGATAAATAGAATGAATCATTGCAGCTTAGCATTTACTTGAAGAACATTAATTGAACCAGTGTTTAACAAGAAGCAAAGAAGTAGAGGCCCATTGAAAAGATTCTACAAAAGGAAAATGCTTCTTCCTATCTGTTTCGCTGCTGTCTTCACTGGTATCTCATGGTCGCATTGCCGCAGAAGCATCACCGATTTCAGTACGGAATTTGTATGGATAGGGGAACAAGGCTGGTATGGTTTCATCTCTGGGCATTGATCCATTGTTCATTTGGGATACGCCTACATAAAGGTAGTTTCTGTCTCTTACAATTGTAGTGTTTTGTTAGCCTGTTAATCATCCACTAGTATACCGGATCCCATAAGACTCACTTTATGTGGTTTAAATGAAGTCATAATACACTGCATCTGTAGCTTGTTCTTGTTAAATCAAGTAGATTCTAGTGATATCAAATTAGTCGCTCTTACCTCCTTAGGGATATGAAACCTTAAAACCAATACCTGCCATGTGCACGCCGGAAGGTTGACAAATCATACACTTTTGAACAAGTCATGAGATTTGAAACTCTTCTGTTCAATTATACCGAGTTTCGTTGATACTAGAGTACATCCTGCTCATAGACAAATAATTATTTGGAGACGATCGGGAATTGAACTGTTCCAAAATAACATCCGTTACCATTGCAATGATCTTTGGAATAGTTCCTGCAGCCTCAACGATTTCTTTTTGTGATGATGCATCAGATTCAATGGCTAATGAACCTTGCATAATAGTAACATTGATACCAAAAGAATTATCACTTCTTTTCCATTTCAGAATCGAAATCCCAGAATCATCAATTTTTCCTACCCATCTAAGATTTTCGAACCATTTCCCCGATAGCTTTGAGGTTATACCATCGATATTAAATTTAGTAAAATGCATATCCAAATATGCCAGTTGAGTGTATTTTCTCTCACGATGGTTGCGATTCACGGAAGTTGTGGTCATGCCTAGACGTTGTCCTAATTTGGTCAATCTAAATCCGTAATGCTTGATGTGTTCAACTAGTCCCAAATCAATGAGTCTCTTGATCGATCTACTAAGACTTTGCTGATGCATATTGAGCTCTCTTACTAATCCATTGAATGTATAGCTAGGGTCACCATTTGCATTGCCTTTTAGGAGTAAAAGTACCTTATTATCATTATCATGCAATTCATTCAACGTTCTGGAATTTAATGCAAAGGACTCGGTGCCATCGGTGTCATCAACCAACAGCGCTTCTTGACTTGGTAAACCACCACGCGATTCAGAATAAATGTCATCTGGTAATCTAGCACGATCTGCTTCATTATCCGTGGGAATATTTGATTCGTTGGACACTGATTTATATTTTCTACCATTTTCTCCAATATTAGCCTTTTCGATTCACTAGGGAATATCGTTTAATTTCAAAGACAGGGTGAAGATTCTTGTGATGATATGTACAAAATAACGCCGCCAATAGGGAGTTTGCAATCTTGTAGTATATACATGGCATGAATTTATTCGTCAAATGCTGGTGATGGTCAGCGGAGGGACAATTTTTAGTTCGACAAGGCTTAGATTAGATCCTTTTAAACTCCATGACAATAGCCGTCTTCGAATCACAATAAATATAGTATAATCCCTCATAATACGTATAAATCATTTTTGCTAACTAATTTAGGGATAATGAGATAATTATGGAACTAATTTGCAGTAAGCTCTTTGTGATAAACCTGCTATTTCTTGTTGGTGCCCCTTTTCTAATTTTCGCCGAGAATCAACAGACTGAAATCCAAGCCCAAGATGAACCTAGTTTCGTGGTTCTAAATTCAAGCAGCACAAATGGTCATGAAAATGACACCGGTGTCGCTAGCAATGATACACCATCGGAAGAAAAAATGCAGATACAAATCTGTGACTCATCTCATCCTTGCTGAAAGTTCTGTGCAAGAAAAGAGCACTAACCAAATCCTTTAGTATTATCTAAGTCGAATGGTAGCAATATATATGTGTGCATTATCCATTACTAGTAACATGTCCGAATACGTAGACGGCACATTTAGATGTACAGTATGCGCAAAGGAGTTCCTTACAAAAAAGGATGCTGATTCTCATTATCACGAAGATCACTCTACTGAAGTCGTCGATATACACGAATAAATATTAAATTTAGTTAGGACCACAGTGCTGACCAATTATGATTAAGTAGGTTTTAAAGTCGAGCCATTTAACACACTCACATGGAAAGTGATCGAAATTTAAAATCTTCAAGCTTTCCATAGAGCACTCTTTTCCCAAATCATATCTAATTTATTTAGACCTAATACGTTAGATGTGAACAACTACCAAAGAGACATAAAAAATGGCCTATTTTCTTTAGTGACTCATTCCTTAATTCTTGCAGCTGCCATATTATTTCCATCACCGGAAATCGCTAAGTGTTATTGTCATATCAATATCAAGTATTGCAAATAAATGACTCACGACTTTATGTCTCTTATTAAGGGATTATGGCGTAAATTGGTTCATATCTATCCACTATGATAATTGTTACTAATAATTCCTACTTCATTTATTATGGCATCTCAATTGAAACTAATAATATAACATTCAATCGAACCTGTTATTATATCGAAAACTGCATCCATGAATATTATCATGCTGGAATGTAACAATAACTATGGAAATAATAGTAGAAATGATTTGCGTAAAGTTTGTGAAGCGGCTTTATCTGCGAGTAGAAACGTAATATTTGCCGCTTTGGTGAATACAAATGGGATATTGATTGTTGGCAAATATAGGTGTGATCATCCTTCCAAATTTTCTAGGTCATCTTCTGAAAAGATTAGTACTACAGATGTATCTAAGGGTTGTGTATTCTATCTGGAACGATTACTGCCATATTTAATGGGGGCTGGAAGAGTAAACAATAATAGTAACAAAAATGGTGGGAACCTGACAAAAAGAGATGGAGAACGAATAGAATTAGATCTGTTAAATGTAGATGGAAAAGTCAAGACGGCTATTACCCAAATTCCAGAACTCCCAAATATGTTTTTGTGTGTCGAGTACATTTCAAGTTAAGAATTGCTACAAATAAATTTCTGCTTTGAATCGATCACGACATCTGCAACTTTGCTTATTGAAGCCAACAACCTTTATTTGACGTAGAAAAGAGGGTCGCGATGCATCATTTGGAACAAAGATTTAGACGCACAAGAATTGTAAAATTGAAGAGAACAAAAACAAATTGATTTACATCAAGAAGATGGTCTTTTTTCTGATGACGAAGTATGAACAATCTGAGCGTATATTAAGAGCAAGGAGTAGATAGCATTTAAGAGGACCAAACAGGTCGGTTTTGATGTTAAATTCCATTGTACCTAAGAAAGCAGTTATTTCACTAATGCTTGCAAGAATATTTTATACTGTAAATTGGTTTAATGTCCCCGCTATATTCATTTTCATAGCCGTTGATTTTGATGATGACATCTCTATATTAGGACTAATAACTGCGAGCTTTTTTATCGGTGTTGGTCTATTTCAGGTTCTTGCCGGAATCCTAGCTGCCAAATATTCTCCAAGAAAAATCGCCATTCTTGGTATCGCGATTGCTTCCACCGCAGTTTTTTTCTCTGCATTTTCAATAGATTTGTTGTCTATCGCAGTACTAAGATTTATTGTCGGATTAGGGATGGCATTTTTCTTTGGTCCAAGTGTTATTTTAATTTCAGAGTATGTGGGAAAGCAATCTGAAGGCTTAGGTATGGGGCTACTAAATTCAGCTCATGCCATTGGTGGAATCATCGGCCTCTTCGTATGGGTCTTAGTGGCAGAGTCATTTGGATGGAGAATGAGTATAGTTCTGAGTGCAATAGCTGGTTTCATTACCTTAATTATACTACAAGTATGGTTACCGAAGACAACTATTCTTCGCCATATGAAACGGGAAAAAACAGGGCCTGACTTGATCGACAAATACAAAACTAAGACCCAAGATATCGATAGCGAAATTAACGTTGAAAAACGAGGATCTAATTTGAAGATCAAGTTTGACCACGTACAAAATATACTTCTTAACGGGTCGCTTCTCAAACTTGGTCTGGTATTGCTTGGATTTCAAGTTGGTTCAGGTCTGATCTGGTCATTTATCGTATTTTATCTTGCAGACCACATTAAAATAGACCCGGCAATAGCAGGTCTAATAGGAAGTCTCAATTTAATTGTGGCCCTAATATCCTCTCCGATAGTTGGAAAAGCATATGACAGGCTAGGAAATGCAAGAAAGCTGCTGGCAATATCTGGAATCATATCAGCGGTTAGCGTAATGATGATTGGGCTCATGCAATCTCAAGTTTATCTAATTGGTATTTCAGTTGTTGTAGCAGGTTTCTTTCTATCGTGGGGTTTTGTTATAGTCTATGTTAAGGCTAAACAAGTGAACACTCAAACTCCACCTGCCTACCAGACGCTTTCTGTAAGTTATGTTAATGGTATTTCCTTATTTGGTGCCTTTTGGATACCTATTCTTTTTGCTTCCATAATTAATCAATTTGGATACGTTAGCGCTTGGATTGTGGGAGGAATTATATTCCTTGCATTAATCATTCCAATCTTGACATTAAAAGAATAATTTTGCGTCTAGTGTAGGTGAAGTGGCCGATATGAAAAGAGGCTCAGATCATCTTGTGCCACAGTAATTTTTTCAAATTTTGGTCATGAAAAACCCATTATCAAGGTATCGAAATGTAATTTAATCCACCACGGAGTGGCATACGAGTATCGTTAAATGAGAACTAGATATCGGCAAATTTCTAAATCAAATAGGGCACAATTATTAGTCATACCATAATTAACATGGCTTGACTCAATGACTACCGATAATTAGATCAATAAATATGCTCATTCATAACTATTAACAAGAATTAGACCAATATGTAATTGGTGAGCTAGATATCAACTAA
>DATBGR010000361.1:0-7313 GCA_036557905.1 Nitrososphaeraceae archaeon
GAAATGGGAATATACTTGCTGGGAGAAAGATAGTCCAGTTGTCTTTGGCACAAAATCTCGGGAGGAAATAAATAAAAGATTTAGGCCCAAAATCAGAATTTAAAAAATATTTTTCCATACTCACATTCTCTCAACACCACAAAAAATCTAAAGTACCATAATTTATATCAAAATCAAAATCTACATTTTTCAGATTCTTGTAAGCAAAAATTGTTGTGCAAGATAAGCAAACCAATTTCTATCCTTATTAGGTTGTATGACGTATAGTATATGCACTAATTGTAATAGTGTTAAAAACAGAATTCTTTAGTGATATTTTATTCAAAACGATTCACCAAGTTACGTAGCGATAAATCAATAATAGTCATCATAACATAATTATCAGATTGCTGGGATAATAGTTTACTACGAATTGATTTTCCTAAATAATCTCAACACATACAGCTAGAAATGATGTGAAAGTACCAATTTTGACTCGTTGCTTATATTATAAGTATTGATATATGAAAATCGAACACGGTATGTATCTACCAGCTTTATATCGAAGAAGATGAACGTAACGCCTATCTATGGGAAATATTAGTGCGCGTGATTTTGTTTAGGATGGCATATGGTTTCGTGATACACGAGGTAGATTTGTTCTTTTCCGGGGAGTAAATTTTGCTTCACGTAGCAAACTGCCGCCCTATCTCCCACATAAGAATAGGTACTCCAACATTCCTTAAATTAACGGTTAGTAAGCGAGATGCAATAATTAAAACTGTCACTAGCCGATTCCACCTACACTTTATCCGAAGCATGATTCAATGCCCCCATATAAGTTAGACATAGGCAACCTTTAACTACAAATATCGAACACTAGCTGTGATAAAATTGGCTACAAGGAATGCAAGATGCCGATGGAAAATACCTCTCACCAAGACACCTAACATTAGTAATATGTGGTTGATATCACATTACTGTTAGAGATAATATAATAAGTGATAACAAACTCTATACTCTTCCTAAATATAGAGTACATTTTGATGATGCAAAGACAGCTGAATACAAACCAATAGTTTACTCACATGAATGTTTAAGTGGCGATCCAGAGGCAATATATTATCGAATTGTTACAAAAGATGATACAGGGGAAATCTGCATACAATATTACTTCTATTGGGATTATCAATATTGTATGATGACATCACATAGATACGATTATGAACCTATAGTTGTATTCTTGAGAGGAGGCGGCACAACCCCGCAGATGATAATCAATGGAGGTCTAGGAGGACCAGAATGCGGTTTTCACAAGAACGAAATTCGTCCTGAAATAGGTGAAAGAAGTGAGTTTGAAGAACATTTTTCGACTAAATTGTGTCCAAAACCGTATTATCCTTATGGTAAAGACGGCAATGTCAAGTGCGAAGTATGCTGCATGATGTACCCTCTAAGCGGGGGAAGGGATTTACAATTCGAACAACAACACCCTCTCTTTGGTATTCGTGCCTGTTCAAATGTTTTTAGTGGTGCAAGGTACGATCTGGAGGGAAAAAGGTTTGACCCACCACTGAAATAACTTTCCGATGATGTATTGACGGAATGGTTCTTCAGATACAATAATGAAGAAGTCGATATGCCGTTTGGCCATGACGTTGCAGACCCATTTTCATACCCATATATTAAATATCATTCTGCAAAAGAGAATTCTAATAACTCGGTATAAACAGTGAGTAGCTAATGTAGTTTTCGCTGATGTATATATGTTGAATGTAATGCGACGTAAAAAGTAGGGATTAAGAGACCGCAAGTTTTATCTACTACCATATATTATTTCCCATCTATTGGGTACCTTTACCTTAAAAGGAAAAGTAATTTCAAAAGATCAACTTCCATTAGAAAATCTGAACGTAGAAGCTTATGATGATGATCTTCTTTTGAAACCTGACGATTTTCTTGGAGATGCAACAACAGACTCAAATGGAATTTATAGAATTGACTTTGATGAATCAAAATTTAGAGGGACCTTTGAATTCCTTGAGGGAACACCTGATGTGTATTTATTAATAAAAGACAATCAGGGAAACAAGATACTCAAAACAAAAGTTATGCAAACCAAAAAGGAAATAGAATATCATATTAGAATAGCAGATAATACTCCAAATCCTAATGCTATAGACATCTATTCTGGTAATGCTCAACGTTTGATACGTATGTTAAGAGATGTTGGTGATATGATTGGATTAGAATATAGAATAAATCTGAACATTCTAAATAATGGCAATTCGCCTCAAGACGTCAAAGAAAATCTACAAAATTTCGTTAACGGGTATCAGGAGAGAAAAAATAACCTTGATCTTTTCAGTGTTGTGGTAAGTAGTTTAGTAGATTCATTTTCTGAAGAATTACGTATCGGTAATATTGGCTATGATGGGCCTCAGGTTCCTCGAATGCCAAGGAGAGAAAAGTACGATCAAGTGATCATATGGCCAAGACAGGAGGAGTTTAAATGGGAATAGTCTATGGACTAGATGAACTTTCAGACAGACATGAAAAATATGAACTTGTCAAAAATGATATTGTGGAAAATGTAGATGTTTGCATTATAGGATCTGGAGCAGCCGGCGCAGTTTTGGCTAAAGAGCTCGTAGACGCCGGAAAGAAAGCTGTTCTCATTGAGAAAGGAGGGTACCATGAAGGAAAAGATATGAATCAGCGCGAGGTTGACATGATGCCTCTTCTCTGGAATAATGCAGGTTTTAATTTTGTAGATAGCCTTAGAATAGCCGTGGCTCAAGGCTGTTGTTTGGGCGGCTCAACAATAATTAATGATGCAGTCTGTTTTAATACACCTTTGCGCGTTCGTGAGGAATGGAACAAACACGGTGTAAACTTCTCTGATGATGAATGGTTAGAACATCTCCAAAGAGTAAACCACAATTTGCACGTAACCAAAGTGAGTGACTATGAATTAAATAGAAATAATTTGATGCTCAAAAAAGGTGCAGAAACGATTGGATTAAGGGAGCATTGGAATAACTCTAGAAACTGTGTTAATTGCATGCAGTGCGGATTTTGTCACATAGGCTGTCATTATGAGACAAAGCAAAACGTTCTTGTAACGTATATCCATGAGGCTCTAAAGAAACCTGATTCGGATATGAAGATATATTGCAACTGCAGTATCGAAAATATAGTTTATAGCAAAGGCATAGTTGAAGGTATAGAAGGCTATTTTCTTAGTATTGATGGTAAAAGGAAGTATAGAATAAGGATTAATGCAAAATTAGTCATAATAAGTGCTGGGGCTATAGCATCATCCAAACTTCTTCTTCAAAATAAGATAGCATCAGCTACAGCGGGGATTGGTTTATGTTTGCATCCGGGAATTGAAGTCATAGGGGATTTTGATTATGAAATAAAAGGTAATGAGGGTATTCCTATGGCATATACAGTACATGATTTTGGTGTGACTAGAAGTTCTGACCAGACAAGAAAAGAGTATAATTTTAATGATGGCGGAGAGTTTCTGATTGAAAGTATCTTCCTTCCATTGTTTCAATTTTCTCTAGCACTTTCAGGTAGTGGCATAAGTGAACATAGAAGACTCATTGAGAGATTCAATAACTATGCGATGGCCGGGATTGTGGTAAGAGATGATAATATTGGAAGAGTAACCCTCACATCTACCGGCAGAGCAAGCATAACTTACGAGCCTGGAGAAAAAGAGCTCAAAATACTTGCAAAAGGAGTGGAAGTAATGGGAAAAATGTGGTTTGCACTTGGAGCAAGAAAAATAATTATTTCGCATAGAGGATTGAGTAGCATAGATCACGAAGAAGATATTTCTAAGCTAGTTGACGAAATACTTAATGATCCGAAAAATCTGCTTCTAGGTTCAGCTCATCCTCAGTCAGGAAATAAAATAGGTACAAGTGAGGCTGACTCTGTAGTAGATTCAGACTGTAAAGTTCATGGATTTAAAAACCTGTTTGTTTGTGATGCAAGTGTATTTCCTACCTCGGTTGGAGTCAATCCCCAAATAACGGTGATGACAGTAGCTTCGATAGTTGCATCAAGAATTATCAAGGATTGGGAGAATAAATATGCCAATATTTCCTTGACCGACAATTTAGGACTTACATGTGCAATAACACAACCAATGTATTGTCTTAGAACTAACCTATCAGAACTCTTTGACTCTATAAATACTCAGCTTGATTCCAAAATGCTTGTCAACTCTGCAAATGATAAAGCAGATGAAGCAACTAACTGGAAATTTGACCCTCAAACACTCATGATTTCGAATAATTCACATTGGAAGGGAATATACCCCCGTGATACCGATGATATACGTAATACTTTAACACTTTATTTCGGTGGATTTTGGAAGAGATTTAGTGCAAACACTGGACCATCATCTACTGCAAAAGAGATTACCGGGATAACTCATCCATTCGAAGTGCCAGTCTTTGCCGGAAATAAAGCCACAGATATAGAATTAGATGGATTTGGCAGAGTAGTATTGCTAGAATATCTAGATCCTCCTTACAATCTATTTTATGATGTTCTAAAAATAGTTGATGAAAACACGATACTTGGCAAAGCATTTTTTGGTAAACCAACTCGTGGTAGAGAAATGCTGACTTTTTCAATGTCAAGAAAGTATCCTTTTGAATTTATGACTGAGGAAGATCATGAGGTTTTATATAGCAAGATGAAAAAACCAACCTTACAATCAATGGTCGGAATCTGGGAAGGTAGACTTGTTTCAGATTCTACATGGAGCGATCCAGTATTTAGATTCAAATATTATTTTGATAGCGGCAAACATGAAGAACGAAGTACAACGATTTCTTCACCTACTCTGAAGAATGACTATCTGTTTGGTAATATTATTGCAGGTACTGCTATTGTAAGTGAAAACGAAGTTCATGTGGAAATGCAGGATGAAACCGGAGGAATTTTTCATGATGAGATACGCCAGATAAATGATGACATTTTGATAGGTAAATATTATTCACAGCAAAACTTCTTATTCCGCTGGCTACCACAAGGACTAAGCTTTCTTCACATAGACAAGAGCAAACCAAGTGGCTATCTTCCTTACATCCTCAGAAGAATCGGAAAGGAAACCGCATTTAGAAATCGTATAGCATAATACGTCTTTATTGCTTTGTTTCAATCATCTTCGAGTTCTTCTAATTTGTTCTATTGAATGGAAACCAAATCTACCTGTAAAAGAGTATAACGCAAATAAGAAATACATTGATGGTGCTAAATCCGATAATTACAAATAGTTATGGAATCACTATGCCGTTAGAGTGTCATAACAAGCTCACCTCTCACGCATGAATTTCATTTTATCCATGATTACTTTTTGTAGACAAGGCTAACCCATCTCTTATTTATTGTTCAATTGGCTGCTATCTTATCAAACACATTGCCACTCTTTTTATTGGCAAATCAAAAAGATACCGAATCCACCCACAGTGATGTTCAAATTCCGTCTGATCCATTGATATGGTCAGAAATGCCATGGTACGCTCGAACTTAGATATGCTACTCTAATTTCAAATAATTGGGCATCATTGGATTTTGAAGCCTTCTACTTGCTAACCGGTCATCAATATTCTGGACTGTACAAATCCTATGTATGAGACAACTGGCGGTGCTTAACTATGATGAACTTGCCAAGTGGCATGGTTCTTCTGTATATAGATAACTCGCTTAAAAATGTGGTCAATGAGGAATATATGGGTCCTCGATTCCAGTTACTGTCTGAGTGATTATGTTGTAGTGTGCCGCAAAAGCGGGCGCTACAATACAGATTTTTGGTGGCTTGCATCGAAAAATAAACTCTACTAAGATTTCCAATTCCAAAGGTCGACATGAAAAAGTTTGAAAGTCTTCATTTTTTAAATGATGAACAAAAGCTTCCTGAACCTTCGGATCCTCAAGAACTTCAACAACGTATCTAATACATGAATCGCCATGCACTGGTTTCATAAGCTGTTTTTTAAGATCGTTTCTGGCGTTTTGCAAAGCGTTATGTAATTCTTCTTCAGACATATGCAAATCTAGTTCCATATTAACTGATATTAAAACTTTTTCAGCATCATTACATCGTGGCTGAGCTGAAATGTGTGCACAAGTATTAGACGTCGAGATTGCAAGGAACAAGACAGATCCTACTGCTGCGAATATACTGTTGTTCATCTATAGCTCGATCTACTCTAGGAGAACCTTTGCCACCGGTCTGTTCAATGTTCCTGGTTATTCAAGACTTAGTAGCATTAGTTCACCATAACTGTATTATGGGCTTAGTGAATCATATGTTGTCTTTATTAATAGCTAGTAGTGACAATAGAAATCTCGGAAATCTATGCAGTATATTTAACTTATCATTGTACTTCATATAGGTAGTTCAGTAACGTTGTATTAACGAGTACCGTGCATTTTATCTTGACCATGATCTTTCTAGAACATCAGAGATTGGGGTGAATGGTGTAACATGACTTGCGATAGCGTTCTTAAGTAAGACTCATGTTCATGAAAGTGCATAGCAAGCCTTTGCGAAACTCTTAACTGGTCTCCATAAACAATATCAAAAGTCTTACCGCTAATTGTTATTATATAATTTATCCAGTTTTGTTCCCATTGATTTTGTAAAGATTTTATATCTTGAGATAGCCTTCTCATTCTAACAGTTTTGTGATTATTCAACACATCTGAATGCCAGGTTCAATAGTCCCGCTTGATCATCTTGTTTAATGAAACCCGTGTCTTACGAGATAATTCAATTCTATGTTGATACCAGATTAAACCTGCGGCTGCTCCCAGTCTACCGACTATGCTAAAGAATATGACACTAGCTGTAGGAAAATTGCCTTTCCAAACACCATAAAAACCAACAGGGTTGTAGTAGAAGGCAATCCAATCATAAAGACTGTTAGTTTTGCCTTTTTGATCCCATAGTGATTGATGATGTAGATATAATTTTTCCATTCCCCATATAGGAGTATCCATTACAACAGTAGAGATTAGGAATGCGGCAAGAAACATTTCTATCTTCTTAGGGAAAAATAACAGCATAAACAAGGCAGGTATGAAATGGCCCAATATGTTCCAGGGCTGATATATTAAATCACCTCCGAAAAGATCACCTAGCCCATCTAAACTATCAGCATAATCGTACCAAACACCGTAGGATATTGCAACGATTAAGACTATTCCTAACACTTTTGCAGTCCAAGTGCGATCGTCAAGGAAATATCTTGCAACACCTTCGCTCATCTCGTCCTCTTCCGATAACGTACTTTATCAAAGTT
>DATBGR010000362.1:0-4010 GCA_036557905.1 Nitrososphaeraceae archaeon
GATTAAAGGAATGTATTGAACAATATGAGACTAAACGGTATTATAACAGAGAGTTTCCAGCTGATAAGTTTAGTAAAAAAGAGGAGAAAGATAACTAGCAGACTATAGAATATTGATATAATTTGAGTAAATTGGGATAGACTTCCTGTTTATTTTTATAGAATGTATAAGGTAGACTTCCTGGACAGAGTACATTACGCCGCCCAGATTCAATATCGAATCGTCGCTGCACCTCCACTTTCTAGCAGTTGGGTCCCGGCGACGATTAAACTGGTTTGACATAACGGATTACTTTATGCTCTTTTTAAGAAATGCTGTGTATTGTATAACAGAATCTATAACCTCAATAGGTTCAACAAGTAGGGTTTACTTGTCTCATATCACTTGTTGGTAGATGCGTTCTATCTTCTAATTGTCATACTAAGGTAGTACGAGTCTACCAACAGACCTATAATCTTTATCAATTACCAATATCGGCAGGCCAAAGTGTTACAATCCGTTATTGCTGCTATCTTTACCAGTACTAGTCGAACTACAACACTCAGGCCATGCAAACGAAGCAAGTATTGTGCGTAGATTCGCACTAATAGATTGGATAATATCCTTATATTAGTACTAGATAAGAAATCAGAATAGTGCTTCCTCTAGCCCAGGAAGTCGCTTGGTATTCAAGCCGACCATGTCGTAGAGTTCAGTAACCTATGATTGGGTGGAAGTATCCTCTTAGGTTCTGGATTCTAATGGTCGTTGTCTTTTTAGGAAATGTTTTTTAGTCTCGGTTGTCGCTACTGCTTGTTGGGAAATTATCAGGAAAGACTCAACATTGTTATCTAAGGTATAACAGGCAAAATCTACACAACTATTTTTGAGAATTATATAATAATCGTGAAATCGCATCTCTTTCGCGCAATCGTCTACTGCTGTGAGTCATGGAACCAATCACTCATTTAATTTGGTTATGGTTATTGAGTAATAGGTTCCTCGCAGCGGGCTTGTATACAAAAGATGATGGAGTCTAGTATCTTGCTAATATTAAAACCATTTGCTAGGTGTAAGGCTTATGGGAGAGAGTAACGCTGGTAGATAGGTTGACTGCCAAGTCTCCGTAATCCGGAATGAGACTGGGTTCTTACCAGTTGGTAAAACTTTATTGATACATTAAAGATGCTTGCTGTACATAAGATAGTACAGGTGACACGCTGGTAGAAATAGACGATTCATTCTTCATTGTCAATTCAATCTTACAATTAACTGGGAACTTATGGGATTAAAATTTTTTACCAGTGGCTTCAGACCAAGTTTTCAATCATAGTTCCATTCCTGATCTCAGTATGCCAAAGATGAAAGAAAGGGCGTCAGCGGTTCTTTACAAGGACCAATTGTCATAAGGTTTGCAGGCCAACCAATTTGGAAGCCATTTTCAAGTAGCCAGGTAATCATTTCATAATTTCGAGCAGGTACGATGAAGCCTGGCGCCCACAACTTTGGATTAATCTATGAAATCAGAAAGTGTACGTTGTTCAGAGTCACATGTGAGATATTCTAAATGTCTTTGGGCCTCATCTTTCTCTCCTTTTTCTTCCCAGTTCGCCTCTAGCAACCCTAACATATTCCGAAAAATATTCACGGTTCCGGACCCAAACCTGGCATAATGATTATTTGCGGTCATTTTGCGAGATTGATCTGTTCATCCTCGACAGTTTTACGATTGTTTACCCAATTTTGTATATCAACTACTCATCTATCTGAATCCGGCCAAAATCATTTCCTTGAATACTCCGATTACTAATGAGTCTCAAATATAGAAAATCGGTTATTAGTATCTGGCGACTGTGCTCCTCTTCCGATTTTAGTTTGGTTTGCCATCACTGCCGCCCCTATCAACCGCATCTATTATCATCTGGCTGGGATAGTAGTCAATCTACCTATTGTAGCTATGTAGTAAACTCTGGTATACCATATTAAACTACTAAATAGTAATTTGGACAATTATCATTCTAGAATGCATGATGATGAAAAAGAAAAAGTAAATACTGAAGCTACTTTTATTCACAGTTTTGTGCGTATGATAGGATCGTTTTTCTCTCTTGCCAGGGACAAAAAAGAATAGCGATAGGGAAATTGCGCAGAGGTAATCATTTGTTTATGTCCTAGCATCTGAATTCATTGACATGGTGATCCATTTCAAAATTGTTTGTTTGTCTGTTTGTCTGTTATCTTGGTTGGTTCAAAGACGATTATACAATGCTTGCACGGAACTGAAAGTTCACTTACTCTGCTACTTCTAAATAGAATGTTGGCCGAATCTATAGTGAAACAAAAGCCTTCACGATCAAGCACTCTGACATATGTCGGTTGTTGCCGACTGGTTGAATGAACCATAACTAGTTTGGCAAACAACTTTTGCCTCTCTAAAAAAATTGCTAAATAAATCTACAATGCGAAAAGTTTCTAGCCTAACCCGATCCAAAAAGCCAATATTCAAAAAGATTAATTGTTTGTTAGGCGCTTCCAATTTCAGCCTAGCAGACAACCAGCCTTGTCCTATCCAACCCCGTCTTTTCTCTCTAGTAGTTATGAATATGAGCAAATAATATGTCATTGGGCCAGACCAAAAAGAGAGATAAGATGACTAAAATTTAATATCAAATCATGGCAAGAAACTATTTTCTAGAACGACTCATGTGTTATGCAAAATTGATTTAGAGCAAACATAATAAAGAATTCTTTGCATATCTAGTTTTTACTAACCACCGACCTTACTTTTGAGACCTCCACCAACTGTTTGGTTGGCTGTCTGATTACCTGTATTGTTACCACTCATGGCCTGTCCGGCTGCTTTCTCAGTTTGTAGAATCTGACCTGCTGTCAAAGTTCCTGCTACTACAATTAGTATTGCAAGCAAAGTGATTGTCAAATATTTACAATTCTTTTGGTTTTTGAGCATATTTATATATCTCTTTTTAATATATTTAAAAGTTAATGCTATTCTACAATGGTATCATTCTATTTAGTCTAAAAATTATAATTTTCTAGATTGTTAAGATGAAAATGTCCCTGCCAAGAATGTTATCTATATATCATTTATTTAGCGCGCCATCCTAACTAGACGTCACTCAATACATCAAATGTCTAATTTAGAGAATATTTATAATCTGGCTCGTCGTATAGCTGTATTAGAAACGCTTTTTCCGATAATGCGTATCCTAGATTTGATAGGACATCCGATATGATCTGATTCGGATTACTGGCGAGAGTATCTATGATTTAGTCAACACATTGAACATGTTTTTACCTATACCTATTCCAAAATTATAGGTAGACATCCAACTCTCTGCAGAATTATTATTATATTTGATCATGCAGTTTGACTACTAAATACTATCTATCTATGATCATGCGCGAGGCTGGCAGTGTAGCTTTTATCAAGACATAGTCAGTAATTTCTATTTGAGATAAATCTTTCATCTTTATTGCGGAAATATAGACGATTTTCTAGACAAACTCTATGAGCAGAGATTTCGCATATGAAGATGCCTTTGTATTTCACACCTCCATTAGAAAACGCTATTTCCGATATGATTACAGGATTTCCAAGAATCCAGTGTTGCCCGGCGTAAATCAGCTGCTAAGATGGGACTCAGATGTGTATACGTGTAGGTCGAATATAACTCCATAACGAGTTGTAAAGTGTACAATTGGTGCCTTTTCCAACCAAAAGTAAACAAGGTCATTTTAGGTGTTTCAACGTATTACAATTTATGTTATCTTCGAATTACACAGAAACATACGATAAAAACGAAGAAGAAAAAGCAGAATACTACGACAATAGCGACATTAATAATAATAATGTTGAATGTTCTCTATGCAATAGCACCTTAACTATTTTTGATGCAGAAGCTGGAGAAATTGTTTGCAGTAACTGTGGTGTAGTAATACAAGATAACATCGAGTCACTAGAAAAAGAATGGCGTGCATATACAGCTGAAGCATTAAGAGGTAAAGAGAGA
>DATBGR010000363.1:0-2983 GCA_036557905.1 Nitrososphaeraceae archaeon
AGTAGAACTATGAAAACGTATACTTCAAGCCATGTCACAACAACAAATAGATATTCAATCGATTTATAATCTTTAAAATTTGTTAAATAGTTAATCAGTTCGTTGTAGTTCAAATTCTACGAGATGAATAATTTAGTGCTAAATCGGAAAAAAAGTCCGCAACTATCTAGGAGAAAATATCAAATTATTCAAAGATAGAACTTTCGCTATAGAGGAGATTCAGCGACTTCTGACAAAAGCAGACGAAAGAATGAGAGTTGTAATTCTGATACTAGCATCTACCGGCATAGTATTGGGGAGAATTCCTGGTCTGAAACTAAATGTCTTGGCATTAATTGATTGATCCTGTTTTATGTATAGAACATATTAGCCACAAAATGTCCACATCTCAATTGAAGGAACTAGCATGATCTCTGACAAATTGTTCAAGTGATATAGGCTTACGTCCTGTAATCTGTTCAACTGCAGTAGTCGATTGTGATGCGTCACCAGATCTAATCACCCTATAGAACTCCAATAATGCATCTATAAGCCAGTCCTCCATTCCCATCTTCTTCATTGCATTGCGAGTGTCTTCTTCCGATATTTTTACGTAAGTTATTCTTCTACCTAGAACACTAGAAAGAATTTCTGCCGCTTGACTGTATGATAGAGCCTCGTTACCAGTAATGCCATATTTCTTGTTCTCATATTGTTGATTGATTTTGGTTCCATTATTATTAGCCAATAGTATCTTTGTAGCTACAGCTGCAATGTCTCTAGCATCTACAAAACTAACTCTTCCCTCCCCTACAGGAAGATAAATAGCATTTTGAGTTTTAATTGTCTGGCCAAAAAAATTTATAAAATTCTGCATAAACGGACCTGCTCGTAAGAAAGTGTATGGGATTCCAGAGTCTTCTATAAGTCTTTCTTCTTGTCGGTGCATGCGTCCTATTATTAATCCAGGCTCATCTTCAGCACTTAATACAGACAGCTTGACAATATGTTTAACATTATTTTTCTTTGCTTCATTTATCAGACCAGATGTGATTTCAGGCATGTTTGGCCTGGGTAATGTTAATAAGAAGAGTTTATCAATTCCGTTCAGTGCATCAACAATAGTTTCTGGTTCATTATAGTCTATATCAACAATATCAACTAATTTATTTTCAGAGATGAGTCTATCGGCTTTATCTTTTGAATGAACAGCTGCTCTAACTCGGATATCAGAAGAAAGTGACGATCGTGAAGGAGATGTAATCTGCTTTACAACTTCACTTCCAACTGTTCCGGTTGCGCCTGTAACCAGAATGACAGTATTATTATTTTTAGTGGTAGTAGTCATAGACAAATTAATACAGCAATATTACTTAAACCTGGTAGTAACCGTGTGTTAAGTAGATAACTTTACATGGCAAAACGTAGTGGTATCTATTTTCTGAAAGACTGATTGTTTGATATTTCACTATTCTAATTCTTGCGTCAAATTTAGGGAATCAAGCATTATTTCTGCCGGTCTTTTGAACTGTTGTTTTGACATACGATATTCATGGTTGGGTCATCATTCCCACAACTATTTTGCTGATCATTCGATCTAGCATTCTTGCTTGATGCATACGCGTTATCCAGCGTTCCAACATTCATTATTACGATAGACAAAGCTGCTACTAACACTATGATAATCACAAGTGCATTCTTGTTCTTGTTTTCCATAATTCTGAAGTTTGTTGGACTTTATAGTATTTTTCGTTTAGGAACGTTATTGCACTTTATTATATCTGATTTATCTTCACTAAAGCGAATAGAATATATCGTTATAGAATAGATGTTCTAGTGACTCGGTTAACATCATTGTGTTGTTTTCGTTAAATGATATATTTATTCTCCGTAAAGTTCTTAAGTTAAGATTAGTCTGCCTAAAAGTATTAAATATCATAAATTTAAAGGAAGTCCATTTGTTATTAAACTCCTTATGCGGATACACATCATTATTATTAACAAAAGTATATATTATTATTAACTTTCAGATTATAATGTGCAAAAGGTAAGGAGCATGTCAATCGCTGTAACGCTTATTATCGTGCTGGCATCATATACAGGAGTTGCACTTTCAAATAGCAGTAGTAACACCAATGTGGTTGAAGCAGCTTCTGGAACTGACAACGACACGTCTAAAATAAAGGTCGTTGCATCTTTTTTCCCAATCTATGAATTTGTAAAGAAGGTTGGAGGTGATAAAGTAGATGCATCTGTGCTTATACCTGTGGGCGCAGAACCGCATGATTTTGATCCTACTGTTCAACAAATTCAGAATACTCAATCAACTGCTGCCGTAGTATATAATGGAGCTGGAATGGAAGCTACATGGATAAACAAAATAAATCCAAAATTTGCAATTGATACTAGTAAAGGTTTAAATCTACTTTCTACAAAGGATCCTGAAATTCATGCATCAACAGATCCTCATATTTGGTTAGATCCTATCCTTGCAATTCATCAAGTTGAGAATATCCGTGATGGATTGATCACGGCAGATCCCAATAACGCAGCATATTACAAAAATAATGCTCAAAACTTTATTGGACAACTCAAAAACTTAGATACAGCAATAAGAGGTAATCTTTCTAGCTCTAACTGTGCAACGAGAGATTTTATAGCTTTCCATAATGCTTTCAGCTACTTTGCAAAAGAATACGGACTAGAGCAACACAGTATACAGGGTTTAACACCAGAAGGCGAAATACTCCCTCAACGATTGGTAGAAGTAGTTCAGCTTGCAAATAAGATTGGCATAAATGTAATTTATTCTGAGGATTTGGTCGATCCGCGGTCAGCCCAAGCAATAGCAGCCGAGATTCCTAATGGAAGAGTAACGGTGCTTAGTCCAATTGAAGGGATAAAACTGCAAGAACAACAACAAGGAATAGGTTATCTGCAAAAAATGCATCAGGATTTGTCAGCTCTGAAGCAAGGGTTACAATGTAAGAAGTGATAGTGTAAT
>DATBGR010000364.1:0-8549 GCA_036557905.1 Nitrososphaeraceae archaeon
GCTGCCTTGTCAGTTGCTGCCTTGTCAGTTGCTGCCTTGTCAGTTGCTGCCTTGTCAGTTGCTGCCTTGTCAGTTGCTGCCTTGTCAGTTGCTGCCAGCAACAAGCGACCCTCTTTCTCCATAGAATTAATCGTAGTGCTAGCGCGGGTTCCGTCATCTGACAAGACCTCCAAGACAGAATTCTCTTTTAATTTACCTAGATTGAGTAATGGCAAATCAATTCTAGTATCAGTCCAACTTACACCATTGGCTGGTCCACTTGCGATCTTGTCGGAATCAACCAAGACCAAACCACCAGATCCTAGGTTCTCACCCAGAATGCAAAGTGTGCCATCAGAAGTTCCTGTAATTAAACGACTTATCCTGATAGGCGTCCTTGCAACGAGCTTTCCTCCCAAATATCCGCCCTGACTCAATCCCATAAGTATCACAAGCGAAGGGTCTATGGGTGGCATGTTAAGTTGATTAAGTTGTTTCAAGCTTGTACATCCTTTTTGCGCTGCTTCATTAGCTGGTAATTGGTCGCATTTTATTTCAGCTGCCTTCTGTATGTCAGAAATAGTTATAGATATAGTTGAAAAGAAAATGAATAGATATATTCCAATACCTACGAAGGTCCACAGAAACATCTGGTACCTAAACAGCACAGGTTTATCATTTTCAAGAAGCATAGTTGTAAACGGAGGAACATCATCTCTTCGTTTGCGAGATACTGTACTGTCGTATTTAAAACTTGATAGGGCATTACCAAGGATAGGAGTAGCGACGCTTATTCCAAGTAGTTGAAGGATGGTATCTGGTAATTGATGCGCTACACCAACTTCTCCTCCAAATATTCTGATTAGATATATTGAAAGGAATACAAAAGAAATGACAAATGTCCAGAGAAGGAATTGAAACCTTGCTAGGCTAGGATAATAGTCACCATCTCTAATGATGTCCCAGAAATTCTCTTTATAAGTATCTTGATCTTCTAAGTGCTTCCTTACCTTTCTTATCAATAACGAAACAATCCAAGTAACAAATAACACACTGAGGACAGCGATAGGAATGGCGAACCATGGATCAATAGACCATACTGTCATTTGTTAACTTGTACTCTATTAAATTCAGAGTTATATAAACAATTACTGACTTTCTGATCTTTACTACATAGTGACACACCATAACCAATCATAATGACTCCTATTGTTACTGCGTCAATCCCGATCTTAAAGCAGAATATTGTAGAAGTGAGTTTAACTCCCTGGACGCTTTAGAAGGTATCAACAAAGAGAGATGATATGTAAGAGTTGCATGACGAAATTCATGTGAAAATTATATAAGTTCTCAACATATGAATATATTTCCTACTGAGAATAGCTACACATATAGGGAATGAGATAAGTATCTAACAAAAGTGGTTTGATGTACCTTCTGTTATTACCAGTTCAATGATGAATCTCATAGGTCGTTCATTAGGACTGTATTCGCTGGTTCTTCATATGCGCAATCAAGTCAGTGACTATTCCATATTCTATCTTTAACGTTTGAGACTAATCACAAGGTAAGGAGGATTCTATGTCAATCTATTCTGAATGTATCAGCCAAGAAGGCATATCTCTGAACCCATTTCCATATGGTTACATGACTTTTTACTATGAACGATGATGACAAATAATTGGCTGCTAACCTGAAGCTTCTGGAACTATAATAAAGGTACGAGCCATAACTGGCTACAGCTGGGTGTGTTCTGGTTCTATTCATAAACTAAAACTAGGACATGCGTAGCTAAACAAATTACCTTGAGTTAACTGAGCCCTCTGGATCAATGAATCATTTTTGTATACAGCTGTAGGCAGCAGTTTATTTCAGAACTCTTAAAAGGATAGTGTAAACATATAAAAATGTTTTAATGTATACGAGATCCCAGAGAAAATTACAGTGTCACATCCTCACTTCTACTTTAGCGTTTTATGCACTATTTGTTATTGTGACTTTACCTTTACAGTCTACAATGGCACAGACCCATGTGGGAACACCTCATGTTTCGAAGAACATTATCACGAATGATCTAAAGCCAATACAATATTACCATGTAAATAGTAAGAATGCACATCTAATTTCAGACAATCAATTATTAGGAACTACTTTCAGAGAAATGATATGGAAAGACGCAGCCACAAAACCAAATTCGATACACTATATTGCAATAGATCCCGCAAATACAGGAAGAAGGTCGTTAATTGCCAATAGCAGCAACTGTACTACCATCCCTATAGCGACCGATCTACTAAATACCACAGCACCATTGAGTAAGGATCTCCGTATTGGTGAAAAAAATTATACTATAACTTATGATATCACTGGCAATGGTAATAGACTTGATGGTTTGAGTTCTCGAACTGGGAATGCAACAATTCTACTAAATATCACTTCTATAAATAACGGAAATTTGACGGTAGATCTTCCAAGAAAGGTTATAGACTCTAAAACGCAAGGAAATATGGATACTCATTATCTAGTCTCAGAAATTGGTGGAGGCAATATACACTGTTTGGAAACAAATAACACACTACAAAAAAGATCTTTGGCTCTTGAATTCGTCAAGGGAACAAGACAGATTGCAATTACTGGAACTAATATATATCCTAGTAATGATACAGCGCCTAAAGTAATCCTTGTTAAAACCCCATTGTTTGTAAACGAGAGCTCGCTTGTAGTGCTCAATGGTAGTGGTAGTCATGATCCTGAAGGTGAACCTGTTACATTTACCTGGAGGCAAACTTCAGGACCAAATGTTCTACTAAAGGGCGGAAATGCAAGCATAGCCACATTTACAGCTCCAAGAGTGTCCAATGATACTAAAATGTCATTTAATCTGAGTGTCAAGGACAAAGCTGGCTTGGCAAATAATGCTACGGAGACAGTCGTAGTGAAGCACATTGCTCGGACACCATTGGTGCTGACACCTACAGGAGTAAATGCCACAGCAGCATTTCATGCTATTATCGATAGTCAGCTACCATATTATTTTCTGGGCGTAATTGCTTCGGCTATGGTTATTCCATTAATTATTGATATGATTCTTGCTTTCAGGAAAAAACGCAGGGAAGACACCTCTGGTGTTGTTGGCATGCCAGGACTGTACAGGACTTTGATGACGTTCGGTGTAATTTTATTGGTGGGCACAATTCTGTTCTATATCCTTGTCCTGATTACTGTGAATATTAATACAATGACGCCTACACTACAATCTTTAATCGATGTTTTTAAGAACCTTGCGACAATACTCGGTACAGCATTGGCGAGCATTATTGCATTCTACTTTGGAATGAAAGGTAGAGAAACCATTTCTGATAATAGGGCTTCCACATCTGCCGCAGTACCCACATTTCCGACTCCAGAAGATAAAACACCACCCGTAGTTGTAGATACGTTCCCACGTGATGGCACGCATGATGTTCCAGTTGATTCACTCATTACAGCATCATTTAGTAAGCGTATCAATATCTCAACAATGAATACAAATACGTTTTCTGTAAAAATAGATGGCACAACTACTAATGTAACTGGTATCGTACTTTTAAGTCCTGATGGTAAAACCGCTATATTCCGTTCTGAACAGCCCTTCTCTTCAAATACAAAATATTCTGTTACCATAGATGTAGCTATACGAGACGATTTAGGTAATGCAATGGCATCAGCCAAAATATGGACTTTTACGACTATAATCAGCGCCAACTCCAAAGATCAATGATACATTTGAATTTTCTCTAAAGGGATTAGCGTCGTTGCCCTTTCTTAACCTAAATTCCCTACCAGTGGGTCCTACAATTCCCAAAAATATTCGGGTATCTTTATTCGGATCTTGGTTTCCAGTATTAAGGTCGATACGCATCTTTGTTATCAGAGTTTAGCATTAAGATAGGATATTTACTATTTAAGGGATTATATTGATTTTTGTTGAGTTCGTATTATTAGAGTTTATAATCTCACTCCTTAAACAGGTTCCCTATTGTGGCCAAACTTTTTCGGCGCCGAAAAAATTGATTTTTTCGTATAATGGTTGTTCCCTTATTAAGATAATGAAGCTTGGCTGATCGATATTTTCAGACATAACAGAACCAGACGTGGTGTTATTTGCGAATTTATATAGTTGTTGACCGAAACTGTTATTGTCTATATTTGTAGTACAGATTCATGGTCAGGGATAATGATATTTATAGGAACAGTAATAGAGTCGCTTGATTGGTGATAGTCTACGAAATCCAAATCTCTTTAGAGGATGGATATTTCAGTGGCTAATCGAAGTAGTAAAAGACACAAGAAGATGAGTCAGTCATCTTAAAATTTGTATACGTATTTGCTATTGATTCTTGTGAATTATTTGAGACCATATTTGGAAAGCTTGCGAAATATAACTTTCATGAATCGGATTTATATTATAAGAATAGAATAGGTTTACCTGAAAGTGATACATCAGGGTTCTTTGTTCATATACTCAGACAGGATTACAAACAGATCGGAAGCATCCAAAGGAA
This sequence comes from Nitrososphaeraceae archaeon, assembly GCA_036557905.1. Lineage (GTDB taxonomy): Archaea > Thermoproteota > Nitrososphaeria > Nitrososphaerales > Nitrososphaeraceae > JARBAU01. Next base: position 4,524 of record DATBGR010000364.1, read on the forward strand.
GTATATACGTCTTGAGAAATCACTACTCAGCTGGAATGAAAAACATGAATGGCTAATAGAGCATTTTGGTAAATTGTTATTTCCGAGGGTTTCGGGGAAAGCTTTAATCGATTCGTACATTTCATTTCTTCATGCAAGACATGCCAATTATCTTGTAAGTGCAAGTCAGACGAATGAAGATAGGAAAGTGCGAAAAAGAGTTGAAGGAGGCACTCAAACACTATTAAGATAATTCCTATGCCTTCGCATTGCAGGCATCATTGATGGTCAAGGAAGATCCTTATGGATCTGTCAGACTAATTGAATAAAAGTTTGATAGGCATTCCGATTGGCAGAGGATCAGTTTGTTGGTTTGCATTTACGAACCGAGATTAGGTATGAACTTAGATTTTAACGATAGTATAAGTATAAAGATAGGTTACCAAAATACTTAATAGTTTCCGAACTTAGGAAGAACTAGGTAAAATTCAATTGCTAGATAAAAATAAAACATCAAAATCGAATGGAGGACACACATCTGTTTCAAACAAACCTGAGGAGAAGTTGCAGGCAGAAGAAACAGAATTTTTCGTTGACAAATCCATCTCTCAGGAGCCATCAGAGGGGAAAAATCCGAAATCTACCAATGTAAATACTGATGGTACCGAGGCTGTTCCTGGTCATAAAAAAAATTCGGTAGAATCAGTAGTTTCAGTTCTCGATACAACTAATTTGAGAGACATTGGTGAGGCATCATTTGGTGTGTTACCAGAAACAGTACATGGACCTGATGATCGTGTGCAAATCACTAATACATGCGTATATCCTTGGCGGGCTCATGCTTACTTGAATATTATCGCTGCTGATAATTCGGCATGGCTTGGCACTGGATGGTTTATTGGACCTCATACATTAATGACCGCGGGCCATGTCGTTTATATCAAGAATAGTGGTGTTCCCGGACGAGATGGTTGGGTCAAAAGTATAACAGTTTATCCCGGACGTAATGGATCTAAGATATGTTTAGGGCCAGTGACAAGTTTTAATTTTCGATCCGTTACAGGATGGACAAATGATGGAAATGAAAATTACGACTATGGAGCAATTATACTCTCAACAGATTTAGGCAACGCAACCGGTTGGTTTGGTTTTGGTGTGTATTCTGACGCCGACCTTGTCGCATCTACTGGAAACATCTCGGGTTATCCCGCGGATAAGCCTCCCGCAACACAATGGTACGACTTTCACAAAATTGCGAGTGTCAATAGTCGCAAAGTTTACTATGACATTGACACTTATGGTGGACAAAGTGGAAGTGCAGTATATAGGATTATTAATGGAAATCGCTATGGCATCGCTATTCATGCTTACGGCGGTGCGACCACAAATTCTGGCACTCGAATTGTGACACCTGTTTACAATAATATGGTTGCATGGAAAGCGTGAACCTGAACAATTTTTGGGATTACCGTTTTTTCCATCTTAATATGATATTATGATACAATCTCCGAGCACAGTTCATGGAGTAGTCAAAGATAATAATAACATGCCTATTCTTGGTGCTCGAGTATCCTTTGTTAGTGGACCAGTACCATTACCAGATATAGCCGCGCTGGCAGATCTTAACGGTACTTTTGTGCTTTCTGCCCCTGTACCAGGAGACTACGTCATTGAAGTCGTTTCCGAAGGGTTTGCCGCAAACAAGACTAGGATTTCAATTGAAAACAATCAAGAATACACTATTGAGATCAATTTGTCGAGGCAGGAAAGTTAATAGTTATAAAAATGCTAGAAAAACTGGCATTATACTTGCACGAACTCTTACGATATCTTTCTACTGGCTGTCCGCTGTATGTGAGTGTAATCGTTTATGTAAATCCGATATTTCATTACAATCATCATAGGTACAAGACAAGCAGCTAACAACTTATCCCAAAATAGATAGAATATCCTTTAGAACGCCATGTTCATAAGTATGGCTCACAGTAAAGTCAAATATCTTCCAACTATCAATAGAATTTCGAATCCGTTATGGAATGAAATCAGCTTAATACTTCCGTCAGAAAAGCCAAATAATACAATTGGACGACCAGCAATATCATTTAGGAAGGTATTGGATGGTATTCAATTTGTGTTAAGAACTGGATGTCAATGGAAGATGTTGCCAGAAGAATATGGCTCTGGATCAACCCGTCATAGACGATTCCGACAATGGACTACATGTAAGGTATTTCAAAAATTATGGACTAGATTATTAAGGCTATATGATGATGTAGTAGGAATTCAATGTAACTGGCAGTCACTTGATAGTGTATTGATAAAAGCATCTTTAGGGGGGAAATGAATGATAGGACCTAATCCTACAGACAGAGGCAAATTAGGAACAAAGCGTCATATATTAACTTAGGGACAAGGTATTCCATTATCTGTTGTTATAACGCCGGCTAATACCCATGATGTGAAGGCTGCCATAAGCGTACTGGATAATATCGTAGTTAAAAGACCATCCTCCAAGATTAATAAGAGACAGAACCTCTATCTTGTACAGACTTTCCAACAAAAATTCAATGTTATTGATACTTGCGGTCTCTATCATTGCTTATCTCTAGTTTATCACATTTGTAATACGTTATTGGGTCACCTTTACGTAATCCAAGTTTCTTACCCATGTAGCTTTGTTTACAAAACTGTGTATATTCTTCTGGATTCTTACGTAAAACCAATGATATTGCAATACTGCAAATCATTACTGCCATAAACAAAAATCATCCACTTTCCAACGACAATGAAAGGCTATCTACATACTTAACAACTATAGCTGCAGTCAATGAATCGACTGCAATAAAATATAACGAAAGATTGAAGAAATTTGGACAGTTTGTGTCTGCTTATTATCACAATCAACCATCGACAATATTGTTATTCAACAAAATGTAGTATCAACGTATCACGTTCTATTTCAATTCATATCACTACTACCAACGGAACTACTAGCAAAGGTGATTGCAATTGTTAAGACTTACTAGTAGCAACAGCAGATCTAAAGAATATATTCGCGCCATTATTCATTATCAGAATAATTAACTATAGATCAAGTGTTTCCAGTTGGATTACACATGATTTCTGGCATATATTAAATAACACTTTCCACAATCAAGCAATGCAACTAGTGCGACATCACAACTATTGAGGATAGTAATTAACAAAGTTGGCACTGCGTAAAGCGGCATAGTCTTTGCTCTATACAACGTGTAAACTAGTAGTCTGAGTCACATATTTGAGATTTTACGGTTAACCAAACTAATGATACTAAGTGTGTTCCGAAATTCGAAGGGACCGACAAGGAGCTAGATGGTATTTCCTGAATCACTTTTATGCTGAATCCATCTTCTTTTCCTCACAAGAAGCTAATAAGAGCCACTGATTAATAGGTACTCATGTTGCCCTGAACTCCGTGAACAACTCGGTGGAAATGATGGCAAGATGACGGTTGACGTGACAGAAAACTCAAATTTGTAATCTAAACCTTTCTGATTATTTTCTAACTATAGAAATGCTATATGGCGCGCGCCTCATAATAGAAATGCACATTTTATTATATTAGCCAGAGAGCATTGCCAGTAAGGCTCATCCGCAAGAATAATTTTTGGACAGCAGTCTATCCGTTTTGATCTCAATCCTGAGAATTTTTTTATCTGATTTATTTCATATTTTTCGGCGCCGAAAAATGCCGTTTTTATTGAATTGGTAATTCCCTTAGACTCTAGAGACTGCAGCGGACCTAGTTCGTCTTACCTATACATATTTTCATTTGGATGGATGTAGATTAATTATTTCGATAACTATTTTGGTTTCGAACCTACTTTGTAGCTCAATTCAAGTAATTATATAATAATTTCCATTCCGGAGTCTTGCTTTATCCTATAAGCTGATGAATTTATTGTAAAGCATTACCTTCAGTCCTGCTTCTACTTTCTGTGCACTGAATTTCTTTGAAAGGAGATCTTCGCCTAATACTCTCTTGATTGAAGAGAATACTATCTCTGC
>DATBGR010000365.1:0-3850 GCA_036557905.1 Nitrososphaeraceae archaeon
AGTTATAGACGCTTCACCTACGTCAGACAAAACAGTTTATCTTGTTAATATCTTCCCTCACTATCAAAAACATCTTCCACAAGACATGTTTGAAGCTTGGCATAGAGCCAGAGATATAATTTACACTGACAAGACAGACAACAATATCAGATTGTCAACGGTTATATCAAGACATTTATCACTCTTAAAGGAGATGCATGATTTGCTAGAGATTAGTTGTGCCAAGATTAAAGAGAAAGGAAATGATGCAGAATTTAAGGAAAAATTTGACAAAATGGAACTGGAGTACAATAAACTTGCTCGTCGACGTGGTGCAATAATAAAGGAAATCGTGCGCATTGAAAGGCCGGAAAAAACACATTTTCTTTTCGAAGATGCAGACTTTTCAATTGCTACCATAAGGAAACTCATAAGGCAAGGAGAAGAGGACACAGACAAGGCTCTGGCTACAAAAAAATTGGAATCAATGACAGAACTATAGTTTTGCTGATCTTTCTGTCCCAAGTGCTACCAGTCGAGCATATATGTTAATCGCAAAGTCTATGTTTTACTAAACAATAAATAAATTAATGAGCATGATTCTGAAGTGCTGTATATCTAGCTCACCTGCCGCCAGCAACCAAGTATTTTTTCGGTGAGTAAATCTGCTTGCTTGCTCAAATATATCTATAGTTTTGCTGATATTAAGCAGTAAGAAACCCTTTATTTTGACTTACCCAGTTTCTTAGAACACCAAGGGCAGTATTGGAATGGTTCCAACGACGCTATAACACCTTGATGCCCCAAGTATAGATGTACCAGCATGGCTTTTTCACAACATCTAACCTATCTTCCTAAGGCAGATAATAGACAAAGTCCTGGCAAGCGACAGCCCTCTCGAACTCTGAGCAACAGTATTGGCCACTAAACACATTTTGCATATTATGAAGATTGTGCGATCACCATAGATCGGTCAATAAGCTGTTTAGAGATAGTAAAAAGTAAGTGAAAGGTTATTTTACCAGGTTAGAGTTGACTAAACTGTTCTTGGATAGAGGTTACAAATCCGATTGAATAGTCTTTTGTTTAAATATCATTGCATATGAATATCCGTGACGGTTTTGAGTCAAGAAGACGAGGATATTAAAAAGATAATGATTCCGAAACAATAAAAAGGTCAATAGAATCTCTTGCTAGATATGGGACAAAGACAATCCCATATATCTTAGAAGTAATTGCTTCAAGTCCATATTCACAGATCGAAACATATGGATTAGCAGTTATCCAAAGATTGAAGAATATTCCACTAAATGATTCTAATTATCGTGATATCATAAGTTAAGGTTGCCTACCAGGCCAGAGTTGCATAACTAGTCTGGTAAAACGACCTTAACATATGAAGACTTGTGAAGACTGTGTTTCCACTATAGATTGGACAACAATCTATTTAGATATAGTGAGCCATTCTATTCAGTTACCATTATTATTCATAGTAGCAACGACAAAATGAGGCAGCACAATCATTGTGAAAATAGTAGATATAATCAGTACAGAATGCATTAGTGCGGCTGCTGCAGTAATAACAACCATGCTTATATTATAGTAAACAAACTAAATTAATTTAATGGACTGATTAGAAGGACATAAACAAGAAGGATTCGAATTAGTTAATCAATTTAATCTAATTAGAGCCATAAAGAGCCATAACTAGACTTGACTAACACCAGTCGCCTTCGTCTACCTCTAAAGGATTATTTAGCGTTATAATCTGACGAATTGATTTCTATCTCCACACATTCCTTGATAGCTTCTTCTCTCCTTGATAGAATAGGAAGGTGCTTATTGCGATTAGATCAAAACCTCTACTTTAATAATATAAATAAATTAGTGAGCATGTGGTCGAGGTGCACTACCTTTTGATAAGACTTCATTAAAAGTTCCAGATGCCTTCTCATGAAATTCTAAATTGGACTGATCAACTTTAATTGCTTGGGGAGGACAGACGGAAACGCAAGCCATACACCAAATACAATCGTGTTCTCTAATTGGATCTGATTTGTCTGTATAGTCAATACGTCCATCCCTGTCATGATCTTCACCAGTTCCTGCGCTGGTAGCATTAGCTAACTCGATCGCCGGAACATCATTTTCTGTTCTATACCACTGAAATACTTGTACAGGACATGCTTCAATACAAGCACCATCCGCAAAGCAGGAATCCCAGTCAACTGCTACCATTGTTCCATGAACTCCTAATGGGAGATATTCTTCAGCTCTTGTTTTGTATGCTTCTTGAACTTCTGGTTTTGTTGATGTTTCTGCATCGGATCTCCCTGGTCCCCATACAAAATGATAGTGTTCGCCATCAGCATGCTTATGTTTGCCTATTACTTGATGATTTTTTGGAAAATCTAGATCTATTGGCATTCATTAGTAATATTGCTTTTATTTAGAAATAAACACAATGTTTATACTGCAATCAGATGCAATCATTGTTGTCTGCATAATATCGGATTAACTTCTTAATACTGGTTTTATTACTAAAGATAATTTGGGACTTGATGAGCCATTTCAGAAATTTTCGAGTAAAAATTGAAACAGAATTATCGGATTAAAAAGACAACTGGTCTTGATGTTATTCTCTCTTATTGATAACATGGCATCAAATGCATACCGAATAACATTCACTAGATGAATATTGTATCCTGCATTTACAATATTGGTAACGGATAATTTCAAAATTCAAGATAGACTCAGAAAGGTTGCAACTCTGCGAGCACGATCCATAAAATAGCACTTGAACTTAAGGTTGACTAATCTATAATTAGTAGAGGGATCAAGGTATTAAAGGGAAATATCACAGCAATTTGTATTTGATTTAGCAAAGTCTGACTTGGCTTATTATTATAAACAATGTATCGATAGAATCGAGGGAGTTGGAAGAAATGCTGGGAAATATTAAGGACAGAATAACAGCAAATTTAACTCCAAGATACAAACTTTTAGCTTTGAAGATAATAAGAGAATGTAATGAAGCAAGATTTGCATCATCCAAAGAAGGTCCCTTAATCATGTACGTCAAGTCGTTAGAGGAGAGACTACAAAATATTAAACCTGGAGAGATTATTTACAACCTAGATGAGAGTGAATTTTGCAATTAACTTTAGTCAGCATTAGGGATTGTTATATGCTGAAGGATTATTAGAAGATGGATTATTATTGTACTCATCTTGCGACTAACAAACAAACACTTTTGATGTTGTAGCGAATTTACACTTGTTTCAACAGACCTTCGATTTTTAGCGACAACTGATTTAATATTATCCTTTAGATAGAACTCCTCCTTACCTAAACAATTATCTGCAATAATCAATCCGGCGTGGATAGTGTTTAACTCCTCTACTGTAAACTGACTGTTACCACTACCTGATTTAGATTCCATACCTAAGGTTTTCCAGTCTGTTATTATGTTTTTATGGAGTATAACCAAGGAATTACCATATTTAGGCCAGTCACTGGATTACAAATGTAAATTATTACTGGTAGGAAATCCAACCCCGATGGACTCGATATATCCGAGGTTGAATTTTGCCAGATGGATCTGTCTTATCCTGCCAGTAAGTGTTGTCGTCTAATTCTGTACTTGATCTATACGTCAACCAGTTTTATTTACTTTTGTAGAAGTCAAACTCAAACTCATATTCAGTTGAATAATAAAAGGTGGTCATATGATCTACTACTGGGTGTTAATAGTGGATCACGTTTGCTCTGAAGACGATCTTGACTATTTGGTAAAATACTAGATAATATATGTACACCAATGGTTAAAAACATAGAAGAGTTTGTCTGGAAAATACCCGCCTCACCGAGT